>SLDI01000041.1:0-5271 GCA_007125385.1 Phycisphaeraceae bacterium
GAAGATATCCCGCTCTTCGCTCGCAGACTCGCTCAGGACGGGCGTTATGAAGAAACTGACCTCTGACTTCTGACCTCTGACTTCCGGCCTCTAATTCAGCGGGATGCCATCGTCGGTGACGGCCGGGCTGAAGCGCTCGGCGATGGTGTGGGTGCCGCAGTAGCCCATCCCGGCGCGCAGGCCGCCGACGAGCTGGTAGACGAAGTCGCCCAGCGGCCCGCGGTAGGGGACGCGTCCCTCGACGCCCTCGGGCACGAGCTTGTCGCGGCCGCCGGTGTTCGACTGGCTGTAGCGGTCGGCCGAGCCCTGCATCATGGCGCCCTGCGAGCCCATGCCGCGGTAGGTTTTGTAGCGTCGGCCCATGTGGATGATCGTCTCGCCGGGCGACTCGTCGAGCCCGGCGAACAGCGAGCCGAGCATCACCGCCGAGGCGCCGGCGGCGATGGCCTTGGAGATGTCGCCGCTGTGGCGGATCCCGCCGTCGGCGATGATGGGCACGTCCATGGACTCGACGCCCTGGCAGGCTTCGAAGATGGCCGAGACCTGCGGCACGCCCACGCCGGTGACGACGCGCGTGGTGCAGATCGAGCCCGGGCCGATGCCGACCTTCACCGCGTCGGCGCCGGCCTCGGCGAGCTCGCGCGCCCCCTGGGCGGTGGCCACGTTGCCCGCGATGACGTCGATGTCATGCGCAGCCTTGATCTGCTTGACCGTCTCGATCACGTTCGTCGTATGCCCGTGCGCCGAGTCGACGACGACCACGTCGACCTCGGCCTTGATCAGGGCCGCGACGCGATCGAGCTGGCCCACGCCCACGGCCGCGCCGACGCGCAGCCGGCCGCGGTCGTCGCGGCAGGACAGCGGGAACTGCTCGAGCTTGGCGATGTCGCGCATGGTGATCAGCCCGCGCAGGCGCATCGTCTCGTCGACGATCAGAAGCTTCTCGACCTTGTTCTCGTTGAGGATATTCTCCGCCTGGGCGAGCGTCGTGCCGGGCCCCGCGGTGACGAGGCGCTCGGCGGTCATCACGTCGCGCACGGGGGTGGCGTCGTCGGTGATGAACATCATGTCGCGGCGGGTGATGATGCCCTGGACCTGGCCCGTGGGCGAGCCGTCGGTGGTCACCGGCACACCCGAGATGTTGTGCTCGCGCATGAGCTGGCGGACGACGCCGGCCTGGGCGTCGGGCGGCAGGGTGACCGGGTCGGTGATGATGCCGTTGGCGGATCGCTTGACCTTGACGACCTCGCGCACCTGCTGGTCGGCTTCCAGGTTCTTGTGGATGACGCCGAGCCCGCCTTCCTGGGCCAGCGCGATCGCCAGCGCCGCCTCCGTGACGGTGTCCATCGGCGCCGAGAGCACGGGGATGTTCAGGCGGATGCGGCGGGTCAGGTCGGTGGCGACGTCGGTCCGGCTGGGCACGACGTCGCTGCGGGCGGGCACCAGCAGCACGTCGTCAAAGGTGATGCCGTCGCTGATGATCTTGCCTTCCATGGCACATCAGTAACGGATCGGCGGGCGATCGTCAAGATCGCGCGGCAGGCGCGGCGGACGCGGAACGCGGTGCCCTGACCGCGGCCCGATCGGTTCCGGCGGGCGCGAGCGGCATGGGTGGCGCGCGCACACGGCATCCCGCAATGCGGGATGCCGTGTGTTCGTCCAGGGTTTTCCGCGCCCCTTGCTTACGGGAGGTAATCGCGGTTGGCCGCGTCGCTCCAGGTCATGAACGCATTGTTGAGCATCGTGACCTCACCGCCGTCCGCGACAATGTCTTCGTGCGGCTGGTCGCCATCCGGCCAGAAGATGTCGTCGTTGCGCATGCGCGGCCCGTCGCTGAACTGCGCGGTCAGATAGCGGTCGTGTTCCTGGCTGACATGGTTGTCGTTCCACGCCACGGCGCCTTCCCAATTGCCGCTGCCCTCGGCGGTGTGAACGCTGTACCACTCCTCGCGCGGCAAGGCGCTGGCGGAGCGCCCGGCCGTGCGTTCGAAGCGGACCAGGCGGTCGACGACGATCGGGGCCTGGGTGTTCTGCGTGTCCTGCCATTCGTTGACGCGCGGCCGGGGCAACTGGTTGTTGGCTGAGCGTGGATGGATCGCCAGCAGGGCGTAGGACCAGCCGTAGTCGTTGTTGGCGCTCGTATAGGGGTCCCGCACGGCGTCGAGGCGGCTCGTGCCGACGCGGAAGGCGGGGCGGTTCTCCAGCGGGCTGACGAGCACGCTGGGGTCGACGTACTCGCTGACCAGAAGCATGCCGAAGCGGAACCCGTTCCAGGCGCCGGAGCTCGACCCGGCGGCGAAGGCGAAATAATCATCCGGGAACGCGGGGTGGGCCGAGCCGCTGTGGATGGCGCCGCTGCTGGTCAGGCCGGGGAAGTACTCGTTGTTCTCGTGCGAGTACATCACGAAGCCCTGGTGGATCTGGCGGATGTTGGAGGAATTCTCCGATCGCCGTGCCGCCCGCCGCGCAGCGTTGAGCGCCGGCAGGAGGATACCGATGAGCAAGGCAATGATGGAGATGACCACCAGCAGCTCGATCAGTGTAAACCCCTTGCTCTGTCGCATCGCAATGACTCCTGGTAAAAAGATGATTATGGAATGCAATACATGATGACGGCAGCCTGTCCGCGGCTGCGTCGCGTCTTAAGCGCGAATTGAATTGGCGGTGACGAACTGCTCATCTTTTCCGCCTTGCCAAGCCGCCCGAGCAGCGATGCTCTGGAAGCGGTGGAGGCAAGCTGTGAGGCGGGGCGACGGACGCGAAGAAGAGTGGAGGGGCCAGTTGTCCGTTTCCGCCTCAATATCCTTCCAAACCTTCCGCCAGAACCGATCGTGCCCTCCTGGCCTTGATCTCGATGCCGGGCGTCGAACGGCGACCGGCAGTACCCAGATGGCACTTGCCATGGTAATACTGGGCGGTCCGCCAGTCAAGTGCGGCGTTTGACCGGGGGCCTCCGAAGGCCTGAGCCGCAGCGCCACGGGGGCCGCTGGGCGTTGTCCGGGTCAATACCCGGCTTTTTCCCGTCAAGCGGCTCCCTCGCTCGCCAGGGCACGGTGCACCTCAGATTAATGTGGCAGACGAGCGACGCGGTAAGGTGGGTGCCACGGCGGCGTGTCCACCGGTGCCTCGGCGCCGCGCACGGCGTGGGCGGTCGAGATCGTGCGGCCAACAAGCGTTTGCAAGGTAGATGGGCTTCGATGCGCCTGGGCACTGGCGGGCAAGCCGCCAGTGGCCCCCCGGGTGTCGTACGTCATCCCCGCTACCTTTTTGCGATGCGCCCCCAGGGCATGGCTGGACGCCGGCGGGGTCGCGGGCGTGCGGCGGTGCGGTGGGCGGGTCAGACCAGCCCGGCCGTCTCCTGAAGCTCGAACATGAGGTTCATGTTCTGGATCGCCTGGCCGGCGGCCCCCTTCAGGATGTTGTCGATGGCGGCGAAGACGACGAGCATTACCGCCGCGTCCGTCTCCACGCGGCGCACCGTCACGTCGCAGAAGTTGGTGTCGACCACGTGCTTGACGTTGGGCAGGTCCTCGCGCACGCGGACGAAGGGCTCGTCGGCGTAGGCGTCCTCCAGGGCCTCGAACAGCTCCTCTTCGGTGACCTCGGCATCGACGGGCTCGAGGTAGATCGTCTCGAGGATGCCGCGGTCGATCGGCAGCAGGTGCGGCACGAAGAGCACCGAGGCGGGCTGGCCGGCGGCGCGGGTCAGGCTCTGGTTGATCTCGGCCTGGTGCTGGTGGTGGCCGATGCGGCTGTAGGCGGTGAAGCCCTCGTTGTGCTCGGGAAAGTGCAGGTGGGCGGCGGCCTTTCGCCCGGCGCCGGTGACGCCGGAGGCGGCGTTGATGATGATGCGCTCGCGGCGGGCGAGGCTGTGGGTCAGCAGCGGGGCGATGGCGATGGCCGCGGCGGTGGGGTAGCAGCCGGGGTTGGCGATGAGCTGGGCGTCGGGGATGTCGCGGCGGTTGAGCTCCGGCAGGCCGTACACCGCGCAGGGCAGGTGCTCGGCGTCGGTGTGCCCGTGGCCGTACGCCTGCTCGTAGAGCTCGGCGGTGGGGAAGCGGTAGGCGCCGGAGATGTCGACGACGCGCAGGCCGGCGTCGAGCAGCGGCGGGGCGTGGGTCATCGACGAGCGCGCGGGCAGGGCCAGGTAGACGACGTCCGCGGCGCGGGCGATGGCGTCGATGTCGATCGGCCGGCACTGGGCCAGCTCATCGTCGACCCGCCCGAGCAGGCGCGGGAACTCCTCGCGGATGTCCGGCAGCTCATCGCGGTGGCTGGCCAGGTAGGTCAGCTCCGCCTGCGGATGGCGCAGCAGGCGGTCGATGAGGTGGTAGCCGGCGTAGCCGGTCGGGCCCACGATGGCGGCGCGGAGGGTCATAGCTTGCATTGTTGCGTCGCCGGGGTGACTTATCAAAGCCGTCGCCGCTTGCGGCTTCGCGAAGCGCCCCGTCGATTGCTCCGCAAGGCACCTGAAGCGGCTGTCGGAGCGCCCCGCGAAGCCGCAAGCGGCGTCACTCCAATGGCTCGAGCAGCGAGGCGTCGACCTCGACGCTCACCGCCTGGCCGAGCATGTCGACCTGGAGGACGAGGCGGTCGGCGTGCCTGGTTTCGACCACGCCCTGGAGCCCCTTCATGGGTCCGGCGCGGACCTCGGCGCGGATGCCCGCCTTGAGATAGGGGTAGGGCTCGAGCACGGCCTCGCGATCCAGGGCCAGGCGGATGTTGGCCAGTTCCCAGGCGAGGCGCTGCTGGTCCTGGACGCGGATGATCTGGGCGAGGCGGCGGGTGCGGTCGGCCTCGTAGGCCTGCTCGGCGCTGCCGCGCAGAAACACGTAGCCGGGGAACACGGGCAGCTCCACGCGGAGCTTTCGCCGGCCGTAGTAGCGCACCTGCTGGCTCAGGGGCAGGAAATGCTCGATGCCGCGCTGGGCGAGGTAGTGGGCGACGGCTTTTTCCTGGCGGGCGCGGGTGTGCAGGACGAACCAGCGGGGCGGGTCGTGGCGGGCGGTTGCGGTTGCGGGCGCGGGGTCGCCTTGGGTCATGGCGTCAGCGTAACCAATCCTTCGCGCAGGGCGTAGCGGGTCAGGTCGGCGAGGTTGCGGAACCTGAGCTTTTTCATCACCTGGTAGCGGTGGGTGTTGACGGTCTTGATGCTCACGCCGAGCATTTCGGCGATCTGCCGGCCGGGGTGGCCCTCGGCGAGCAGTTGCAGGACCTCGCGTTCGCGTGGGGTCAGCGCGGCCATGCCCGGGCAGGGGTCGGCTTCGCCGC
>SLDI01000715.1:0-17527 GCA_007125385.1 Phycisphaeraceae bacterium
ACGGCTTGCGTGGCACCCGCGCTCGGGTGCAAACAATGCCGCCCCTTGCTCGCGGGTGATGGTCGCTTCGCGCTTACCCACGGGACCTTTAAAAAGCCGCGAAGAAACGAAGCGCCTGAAAAACGCGAGAGAAGCAGAATTCGTCAACCCTCTCTAACTCTTACCGCTGTGTCCTCTGTGTCTCTGTGGTTTTTCTGAATGACTCGCATGGGGCACGCGGATCACTTGACGACAAAGAAGGGCTGGGTCCAGGCGAAGGACTCGCCGTCGCCCCAGCACTCGAAGCGGACGTAGGTGCAATTGTCGGGGACGCTGAGCTCGATGGTGGCGTCGTCGACGACCTTGATGCGCCGGCCGAGGTCCGCCAGGGCGACGATGCGGCGGGCGGTGGGGGCGTGAACGGTGATCGTGTCGTCGTGAACGTGGATCGCGTCGATGGTCACGCCGGTGGAGGCGTAGCCGCAGCCTCGGGCCAGGGCGTCGAGGATGTTCTCGACGGTCGGCTCGGTGACATGCAGGTGCATCCAGCCGAGCTCGACGTCGTCGGTGCGGTGCGAGTCGTCGGTGGCGATGCCCCAGACGCGTCGGCCGGCGGCCAGGAGCATGTCCCACTTGTTGGTGGCGTAGGGGCTGCCCTGGAGCCGGCCGATGGTGCCGTTGAAGATTTCCAGGCCGGTGTAGCCGACCCACTGCTCGAGGCAGTGGATGGGGCAATGGTCGAAGCGCTGCTGCCAGTTGGGGTGGTTGGCGAAGATGAGACCGTTGCCTGACTGATTGACGGCGTTGATGACGTTCTGGCGCAGCGGGTCGGGGGCGACGTGGGCGGTGGCCCCGACGTGGAGCAGGTGGGGCCCGTTCGCGCTGATCTCGTTGCCGGGGATGAGCGTCATGGAGCGGGCGTCGAGCCGGGCGTGGTCGTCGGGGGAGGTGTAGATGTCGTGATCGGAGATCATGAGGAAGTCGTAGCCGCGGGCCGCGTAGTCGTCGACGACGGCCTGGGGGTCGCGCTGGCCGTCGCTGCGGGTGGTGTGGCTGTGGAGGTTGCCGCGGACCCATCGGCCGGCGGCGAGGTTGGTGTAGGGGTGGTCGAGGGGCATTTTGAATGTCGGATTTCGAATTTCGGATTTCGGATTTGGTGGTGTGTGGGTGGCGCGATTTTAGCGGCGTGGGGCTTGTTTCGTGGCGCAGGCTCTGCGCGGGGTGGGCAATGGTTGCGCGATGGCCGCGATGGCGGGGACGGACGAAGCGCGGGGTTTGTTGTGGTGCATGTCGTGTTACAGGCGGGGGTTAGGTTGCGCCCGGGGCGATTGGCGCAGCGATTGGCACCGGCGTTGCCAGATATTGGCCCGGCCGCCGGATGCGGCCGCGAGGAGCCTGCGCCATGGATGGACGCGACGATGCCAGGCCGATGGAGCCTGTGGGCGAGCGGGGTTGGCTGGAGCTGTTGGCGGGCGCTGAGCGGGCCGGCGATGCGAACCTGGGTCAGACGTTGATTCGCCTGGCCCGCCGCGCCGCCGAGCTCGATGCGTCGTGCGCCGAGCGCGGGGAGGGCGGGCGATGAACTACGGGCTTTACATGTCCGCGGCCGGGGCGATGACCAACCACTACCGCCAGGACGTCTACGCCAACAACCTCGCCAACGTCGAGACGGCGGCGTTCAAGCCCGACCTGCCCACGATCAAGCAGCGCGCCCCGCAACGGATCGAGCGCGACCACGGCTTCGACGTCTCGCAACGCCTGCTGGAGCGCCTCGGCGGCGGCGTGCTGGCCGGGCCTCAGCACATCGACTTCAGCGCCGGGGCGATGCGGCAGACGGACAACCCGCTGGACGTGGCCCTGCCCGAGGACGACACCTTCTTCGCCGTGGGCGTCGGCGAGGGCGAGCTGAGGCTGACGCGCGACGGGCGCTTCACCCGCGCCGGCGACGGGCAGCTCGTGACGGTCACCGGCCACCCGGTGCTGGACGTCAACGACCAGCCGATCGTGCTCAACACCGACGCGCCGGCGGGCGTCACGGGCGACGGGCGCGTCGTCCAGGGCGATCAGACGGTGGCGCAGCTCGGTGTGTGGCACGTCGCCGACACGTCGCGGCTGAGCAAGCAGGCGGCCAACCTCTTCGCCTTCGAGGGCGGCGACCCGAGGCAGCTTCCGGCTCGGCCGCACCTTCAGCCCGGCTTCATCGAGGCCAGCGGGGTCAACCCGATCGCGTCGATGATGGCGATGATCTCGGCGAGCAAGGCGGCGATCGGCAACACGGAGCTGATCCGCTACCAGGACGTGATGATGGACCAGGCGGTGAACACGCTTGGACGGATAAGAGCGTAGCAATGCAGAATGCAGAATGCAGAAACCAACGCCGGAGTGACATGGCGCAGTGTCTACCCCATTTTCTGCATTCTGCATTCTGAATTCTGCATTCTGAATTGAGAAGATCATGGCCGTCACCGCACTCCATTCCGCCGCCACGGGTCTCTCGGCGTTGTCGACGAGCCTGGACGTGACCGCGAACAACCTCGCGAACATCAACACGACGGGCTTCAAGCGTTCGCGCGTGAACTTCGAGGACCTGCTCTACCAGGAGAAGGCCCAGCCGGGCGTGCAGAACGCCAATGGCGACGAGAGGCCGGCCGGCCTCTACGTGGGCCTGGGCACGCGGGTGAGCAACACGCAACTGGACCTGGGCCAGGGCGACATGATGGAGACCGGGCGGCCGCTGGATCTGGCGATCAACGGCAAGGGGTTCTTCCAGGTGGCGATCCTGCCCGAGCAGGGCACGGGCGTCGGGTACACGCGGGCGGGGAATTTCTTCGTCAACAGTGACCGCGACGTGGTGCTGGGCAACGCCGACGGCCCGCGCCTCGAGCCGCCGATCAACATCCCCGAAGACGCCCTGGACGTGCAGATCACCAACGACGGCACGGTGCACGTGTTCGTGCCCGGGCAGGTCCAGCCGGAGATCGTCGGGCAGATCGAGCTGGCGAACTTCGTGAACCCGGAAGGGCTCAAGGCGATCGGCGGCAACCTCTTCGTCGAGACCGCGGCCTCGGGGCCGGCGATCGAGGGCCTGCCGGGCGAGGGCAACTTCGGCACGGTCCTGCAAAATCACCTGGAAGGCTCGAACGTCAACCCCATCGACGAGCTGGTGAACCTGATCCGCACGCAGCGGGCGTTCGAGCTCAACAGCCAGAGCATCGAGGCCGCCGACCAGGCGCTGCAGGTCGTGGGCAACCTGAGGCGGTTCTGAGTGAGTCATGGCCAGGGATGAACGCGAACAGACCCGAATGAGCAGGCACACGCACAAGCTGGTTGAGTCGCTGGTGCTCGTCATGGCGGTGGCGCTGGGCGCGGCCGAGGCGCAGGCGGGGGTGGTGTTTCTGCGGCCGGAGGCGCGCGTCGCGGGCGACGTGGTGACGCTCGGTGACGTGGCGGAATTGCATGGCGAGTACGCCCGGTCGCTGGCGGAGCTGGAGGTGATGCGCTTCGACGGCGACGTGGCGCAGCGCGACCTGGATCTGCGCGCCCTGCGGCGGAGTCTCAGCGACGCCGACGTGCACTGGGGCCGATTGACGCTGCGCGGCTACGGGCAGTGCGTCGTGACGCGTGGCGACGCGAAGCCGACCGAATCGACCACCCGCGGGAACGACGCCGAGCGCGCGCCGCTGCGTATCGAGCCGGGCACGCTGGGGGCGCGGATCGAGCAGTTGATCGTGAGTCTGGCGGACGCGGAGGCGGAGGATCTGCGCATCGCGTTTCAACAGCGTGACGCGCAGCGCCTGGCGCTGCCGCTAAGCGCCGGGCGGTTCGAGCTCGAGCCGATGGGCAGCGGCGCGGTGGGCCGGGTGGTGGTCGTGGTGCGGCGGTTCGAGGCCTTGGCCGAGGTGGAGCGGTTTACGATCGCGGCCGACGTGAAGCGGCGGGTCACGGCGCTGGTGGCGCGGCAGACGATCGGGCGCGGACAGCGCTTTGCGGCCGAGGACTTCGAGCGTCGCGTGGTGTGGCTGGACTCGGATCGTGGCCAGCCGCTGGACGAGATCGAGCTTGTCCAGGGTCGGCAGGCCGACACGGTGCTGCGTGAGGGCACGGTGGTGTACCCGGAGCACGTGCGGGCGCCGACGCTGGTGCAGCGGGGCGAGCGCATCGCGGTGCGTGCCCTGGCGGGGGAGCTCATGGTGCGCGCGACCGCGCGGGCCGAGGAGGCGGGCGCGGCGGGGGATGTGATTCGCGTGCGCAACGAGCGGACGCGCCAGCGGTTTCTCGCGGAGGTGACCGGGCGGAGGCAGGCGGTGGTGCATGGTGCTGGTGCGAAGGAGCGATGATGATGATTGGACGCGGCACATGGATGGGTCGAACTCGCGAAGCGGCCAGCGGTGTGCGCCGCGGGCCTGTCATGGCTTGCCCCGCGCGACAAGCCGTGGCGCCCGGCGTGGCGGTGTCGGCGCTGGCGTTAACGATGACGTTGCTCGCGCTCAGCCCGGCGCTGGGGCAGAGCTCGTCGCTGTATCTGCAGGGGCCTCAGGCGCAACCGCCGGCGCCGGCGCGGCAGGACCAGGATGACGCGCAGCCGCGGCCGCGTCTGGAGCCGGCGCTGGCGCAGGTGAGCTTTGCGTCGGTGTCGGTGCCGGAGCCGCGTCGGCTGGGGATGCATGATCTGGTGACCATCGTCATCCGCGAGTCGATGGAGACGGACTTCCGCTCGTCGCTGAGCACGTCGCGCGACGTTGACTTCGACGGCCAGATCAGCGACTTTCCGCGCTTGACCTGGGCGGACATGGTCAATGCGCAGCTCCGGCCCAACACCTTCGGCGAGGGGCAGCCGCGCGTCGGGATCGACTACAGCCAGTCGTTCGACGGCGACGGGGACTACCGCCGGAGCGAATCGATCACGGGACGTGTCACGGCGCGGGTGATTGACGTCAAGCCCAACGGCACGGTGGTGCTCGAGGCGCGCAAGCACCTCGAGGCCGACGACGAGACGCTGACGCTGGTGCTCACGGGCACGGCAAGGGCGGAGGACATCACGGCCGACAACACCATTCTCTCGACGCAGCTTTACGACCTGCGTTTGAACAAGCAGCACACGGGCGAGCTGCGCCGCTCGTCGCGCAAGGGGATCTTCACGCGCATCCTGGAGACGGTCTTCAACTTCTGAGGGGCAGGAGAATAGCCACAGATGCACACAGATGAACACAGATAAGAAGAGAGAGAAGCCACCAATGAACACAAAGGAACACAAATTCAGTGAAGGAACGCGAATGATTCGTGTTCATTTGTGTTCATTTGTGGCCATGTCTTTGTTGCTTTCCGTGGCGGCCGCGGCGCAGGCGGTGCAGGTGCAGGACATCGTGCGGCTGAAGGGGGCCGAGGGATCCAAGCTGGTGGGCATGGGGCTGGTGGTCGGGCTGGACGGCACGGGCGACGGCGGGGACTTCGCCCCGGCGATGCGGTCGCTGGCGCAGGTCGTCAGCCAGCTCATGGACCCCAACGTGGTGGCGTCGGAGCTGAGTGACGCGGACAACGTGGCGATGGTGAGCCTGTCGGCCGACATTCCGCCCACGGGCGTGCGCGAGGGCGATCGCGTGGACGTGCACGTGGCGTCGTTCGGCTCGGCGTCCAGCCTGCGCGGCGGGCGGCTGTTTCTCATCCCCATGATCGGGCCGGTGCCCGGCTCGCCGGTGTACGCCTTCGCCGAGGGGCCGGTGGTCCTCGAGGACGACGATGTGACGACGGTGGGCGTGATCCGCAACGGGGCGCAGTTGACGCGCGACGTGACGACGCGGTTCCTCAACGAGCAGGGGCAGATCACGCTGGTGATCAACCGCCCCAACGCCTCCTGGCCGGTGGCGAACAACCTGGCGAGCCTGATCAACGGGCTGATGGACCCGGACGGCCCGGGCATCGCGCGGGCGATGGACCCGGGCAACGTCGTGGTGCAGGTGCCCCAGGCCGAGCGCGACAACCCGGCGAGCTTCATCAGCCAGATATTGCAGACCTACATCGACCCGGAGCAGGTCGCGGCCGGGGCGCGGGTGGTGATCAACGAGCGGACGGGGACGATCGTGATCTCGGGCAACGTGCAGGTCTCGCCGGTGATCATCTCGCACGAGGGCTTGACGATCACCACGGTGACGCAGCCGGACATCCCGGGCGTGCCGATGGAGCCGGAAGTGCAGGAGGATCGCTTCATCGCGCTGGACCCGGAGCAGCGCGCCGGCGCGGAGCTGGGGGACCTGCTCGAGGCCTTCAACAAGCTCCAGGTCGCCGCGGCCGACCGCATCGCGATCCTGAAGCTGCTGCACGAGTCGGGCAAGCTGCACGGGCAGTTGGTGATCGAGTGACGTCGGAGAACCGCGAAGCAGCGAAGAGCGCGAAGGACGCGAAGGGATTGGGGTGGATTTCGCGGTTTTTCAAGGGTTTGGGATGAGCGTGATGATGCAGGGCATGGTCAATCCGTTGCAGGCCCCCCCGCACGGGGGCTCGGGCGTCGAGGCGCCGTCGGCGTCGGTGGCGGGGGCGCCGTTGTTTGCCGAGTCGATGGTCGCGGCGCGGGTGGACGACGAGCGGCAGGCGGACGGCGTGGCGGGCGTGGACGCCGACCACGAGCGGGCGCGTTTGCGCGAGGCGTCGGAGCAGCTCGTGGCCACGGCCTTCGTCATGCCCATGCTCGCGAAGATGCGCGACAGCACGCTCGGCAGCGACAGGTTCCACGGCGGGCCGGCCGAAGACATGTTCAACCAGCAACTGGACACGCTGCTTTCCGAGCAGATCGTGCGCGGCAGCAACCTGCCGATCGTGGACGCGGTGGAGAAGTTCGTGGCCGCACAGGCCGGACTCGATCAGCGGAAGGAGGCAGTGGATCATCATGGCTGATGCAGGCCACGTTCAATTATCGCCGGCGCTGGCGCAGCCGCTGCGCGAGCTGGAGCAGGTGCTGGGCGAGGCGACGCGCGTGCACGAGGAGCTTTTCAAGCTGCTCGAGCGCAAGCGCGCGGCGCTGCGCGGCACCGACAGCGACGCGGTGACCCGCCTCGCCGAGCTCGAGTCGGAGAAGCTGCGCCGCGCGGCCGAGCTGGAGACGCGGCGGATGCAGCTCGTCGGCACGCTGACGCAGGAGCTGGCGCCGCAGGCGAGCCAGCCGCTGCGCCTGCGCGAGTTGGCCGAGCACCTGCCCGAGCCGCAGCGCGGGCGCGTGCTGGTGCTGCGCCAGCAGCTGGTGGAGCGCATGGAGCAGGTGCGGCAGGCGGCGTCGATCGCCCGACGCGCCACCGAGACGCTCATGCACCACATCCAGGGCGTGGTGCGGACCATCGGCGTGATGTCCACCGGCGTGTGCACGTACGGAGCCGAGGGAGCGCCCGCGGCGGGCGCGACCGCGGTGCGAACGATCAACGTCACCGCATGAGGCAATGATGAATGCGGAATGCAGAATGCAGAAAACGGAAATAGCGCCGCGGCGGCCAGGCTTTGTTGCCTTGGTTTCTGCATTCTGCATTCTGCATTCCGAATTGAGAAGCTGCCGTGAGTCTTAATGCATCGCTGAACATCGGCCGGACGGGGTTGCTGACCAACCAGGCTGCGTTGCAGACGGTGGGCAACAACCTCGCCAACGCGGCGACGCCGGGCTATCACCGCCAGCGCGTGGACCTGGCGCCGCTGGCGGGGCAGATGGGCGTTGACGGCCAGTTCCTGGGGCGCGGGGTGCAGATCCAGTCGATCACCCGCATGATCGACGAGGCCCTGGAATCCCGCCTGCGCAACGCCAGGTCCGATCTCGCCGGCTCGGAGATGCGCAAGCAACTGCTGGCTCAGGTCGAGGCGATCCATGGCCAGTACAACGACGCCAACCTCACCACCCACCTCGACGCCCTGTTCAACTCGTTCACCGCCGTGGCCAACAACCCCCAGAGCGGCGGCGAGCGCATGCAGCTCGTCGAGCAGGCGCAGACGCTGACGCGCTACCTCCAGGAGCAGCGGGCCCGCCTCGGCGACGTGCAGAAGCAGGTCCAACAGTCCATCACCCACACCGTGGGCCACGTCAACGACCTGCTGGGCGAGATCGCGGAGATGAACCGCATGATCGCCACGAGCGAGGCGGGCTCGGCGGAGAACGGCTCGCTGCGCGACCGGCGCGACGCCAAGCTCGGCGAGCTGGCGCAGTACATCGACATCTCGACGCACGCGCACGACGGGCAGGTCGACGTGCACGTCGGCTCGACGCCGCTGGTCATCGGCACGCGCAGCCGGGGCCTGGAGCTGCACACCGAGGGCGACGCGCTGCCGCGGCTTGTCGTCGGCGACAACCGCGAGCCGGTGACCCCCGCCAGCGGCGAGCTGGCGGCGATGATGCGCTTCCGCAACGACGACCTGGTCGACGCGATCAACCACGTCGAGACCCTGGCCCACGAGCTGATCTGGCAGGTCAATCGCGTGCACAGCCAGGGCCAGGGGCTCGAGCTGACGGATCAGATCACCGGCACGTACGCGGTGGCCGACGCCGGCGCGGCGCTGAACAGCGATGACGCGGAGCTGGCGTTCGCCGTCGGCCACGGCTCGTTCAAGGTGCACGTCGGCGAGGCCGGCGGCGATCAGCGCACGACCACCACGATCGGCGTGGACTTGGACCCGACGAACCCCGCGCCGATGACCATGAACGACCTGGTCGCGGCGCTGGACGGCGTCGACGGGCTGGCGGCGTCGCTGACGCCGGGCAATCGCCTGCGCCTGACGGCCGGCGACGGTCAGACGGTGAGCTTCAGCGAGGACAGCTCGGGGGTGCTGGCGGCGCTGGGGATCAACACGTTCTTCGCCGGCGACAGCGCGGCGACGATCGCGGTGAACCAGCCGGTGCAGGCGAACCCGTCGCACGTGGCGGCGTCGGCGACGCACGAGGCGGGCGACAACACCAACGCCCACGCGCTGGCGGCGCTGCGTGAGAAGCCGAGCGCGGCGCTGAACGGCCAAAGCCTGGTTGCCTACTGGCATCGCCACGTGGAGGATCACGCGTCGCGGCTGGCGGGCGTGCGCGAGCAGGCCGAGGCCGACAGCGTCGTCCACGACAACCTCAAGGCCAGGCAGCAGTCGGTCTCGGGCGTGAGCCCGGACGAGGAGGCGATCGACCTGCTGCGACATCAGCGCGGCTTCCAGGCCAGCGCCCGATTCCTCACCGCGATCGACGAGATGATGCAGACGATCCTGAACATGGTGTGAGGGAATAGCCACGAATGAACACGAATGAACACGAAAGGTTGTCGCGCCGGGGCAAGGGTGCCACTGACAAGCGAAGTCCGCGGAGCTTGTCAGTCTGAAACTGGAATAACGGTCACGAAGGGCGCGACGCACTGACAAGGCCGCGGCCGGCCTTGTCAGTGGCACCCCACGGAACCCTAGCCCCTAACCCCTAGTCCCTAACGCATGAGCAGCCTCCCGCCCATCCTGTCGCGATCCAGTGCGTTGCAGACCAGCGACAATCTGCTGGCGCACCTTCAGCGGACGAACGCGCGTCTGGCGCAGGCGCAGGAGCAGATCGCCACGGGCAAGCAGGTGAATCGGCCGTCGGACGCCGCGGCCAAGGCGCCGGCGATCCTGCTGCTGCGCCAGCAGTTGGCCGGGGCCGAGCAGCAGGAGCGTGACCTGTCTCACGCGCGCACGACGCTGGATCGCGTGGATCACGCGCTGTCGGAAGCCAACGGCATCCTCGTCGACGCCCATGGCCGGGCGCTGGGTGAGATCGGCCTGGGCGCCGACGCCGGCACGCGCCAGGCCGCGGCCCAGGAGATCGACGCCGCGATCGCCGCGATGCTCGATCTGGCCAACGCCAACCACCAGGGCATCGCGCTGTTCGGCGGCACGACGGGCAACGATCGGCCGTTCGAGTGGTTCGACGGCGGCATCCGCTACACGGGCAATGGCCAGACGCTCCAGCTCGACCCGCGCACGCTCGCCGGCCAGGCGATCAACGCCCACGGCATCGACGCCTTCGGGGCCGTCTCGGCGCGTGTCGCCTCGCCGATCGACCTTCAGCCGCTGGCGACCGCCGACACCCGCCTGGCCGACGTCGACGGCGCCACGCAGCAGGGCGTGAGCCTCGGGCCGGTGCAGTTGACCGTCAATGGCCAGCCAACCAGCGTCGACCTGGCCGGGGCGGACACGCTCGGCGACATCGTCAACCGCATCAACGGCGCCATCGCCGACATCGACCCGGCGGCCGGCGACCTGGCGCTGACGGGCCAGGGCTTCGCGCTGACCGCCAACGCCGGGCACACGATCAGCATCGCCGACAACCCCGGCGGGGAGACGGCGCGGACGCTCGGCCTGCGCCTCGACGCCGCCTCCGCCACCGACACCGGGCCCAGCGTCCACCCGCGCCTGACCGATACCACGCGCCTGGCCGACCTCGGCACCGCCGTGGATCTGGCCTCGGGGATGCAGATCACCCTCGGCGAGCAGACGCGCACGCTCGATTTCTCCAACGCCCAGACCATCGAGGACATGAAAAACAGCGTCGCGGGGCTGAACCTCGGCCTGCGGTTGCAGGTCAACGACCTCGGCACGGGCCTGGACCTGATCAGCACCGTCTCAGGCCTGGATCTGTCGATCGGCGAGAACGGCGGGACGACGGCGACCGACCTGGGCCTGCGCTCGCTCGACAGCCACACCCGGCTCGACGAGTTCCGACAGGGCGTGGGCGTCGAGACGGTCAATGGTGAGGCGGACATCGCCATCACGCTCGCCGATGGCACGCGCATCGAGGTGAACCTGGACGGCCTGACGACGGTGGGCCAGGTCATCGACGCGATCGAGACGGCCGCGGACGACGCCGGCGTACCCGCGGGCAACCTGGCGCCGGGCTTCGCGGCCGCGGGCAACGGCATCGTGCTCCAAGACAACACCGCCGGCGGCGAGACGTTCCGCGTCGAGTCGATCAACGGCGGACAGGCGGCCGAGCACCTGGGCCTGGCGCAGACGGGGCCCGGCGGGGTGATCGACTCGGGCGACCAGGCGCCGGTGCGTGTCGAGGGGGTGTTCACGCATTTGCTCGAATTGCGAAACGCCTTGCACGATGACGACGCGTCTGGCATCGCGCTTGCTGGTAGACGACTGGAAGAAGATCTTGAAGCGCTCGGACTGACGCGGGCGCGGGTGGGGATACAGGGCCAGCGCGTGGAGCAGGCCCAGCAGCGACTGGAAGACCGCAAGCTCGTGGATGAAAAGATGCTCAGCGAACTGCAGGGCGCGGACATGGCCGAGGTGATCACGCGATTTGCCCAGTTGCAGCAGCAATTGCAGGCGACGCTGGCGGCCGGAGCGCAAAACATGCAGATGAGCTTCCTGGACTTTCTGCGCTGAGATGCGCAAGTGTTGCGCCGCCTGCGGGTCCGCGGCCGACCCGAGGCGGGGCGTTAAAGGCGGCAGGATGCCGCCGCCCCGCATGGATGACGGGGTCGGGAATCAGGACGACAGGCCGGTTGAGGAACGCACCGATGCGGATCGAGACCTCAAGGTTCGGAGCGCTGCAGATCGACGGCGAGCGCGTGCTCGAGTTCCCCAAGGGGCTGCTCGGGTTCGCCGAGCACACGCGCTACGCGCTGCTGGACGCCGGGGACGAGTCCTACTTCTGGTGGCTTCAGTCGATCGAGTCGCCGCAGTTGGCGTTCGTGGTCACGGACCCGACGCTGTTCGTGCCCACCTACCGGGTGCCGATCCACAGCGACCAGTGCCGGGAGCTGTCGATCGCCAGCCCGGAGCAGGCGCAGGTGTTCGTCATCGTGAACAAGCGCGGGCACATGCTCACGGGCAACCTTCAGGGGCCGCTGGTCGTGAACGTGCAGCGCCGCGTCGGGCAGCAGCTGGTGCTTTCGGATCGGCGCTTCACGACGCGGGTGCCGCTGGTGGAGCTGCCCCGGCCGCAGCTCCAGGCGGCATCGGCGTAAGGTGAAGGTGACGCCGTCGGCGACGCACGGACGCGTCGCCCGCCCGGAGACCGAAGGGAAGGAGCCCGCTCATGCTGGTGCTGTCGAGACAGCGCGACGAGACGATCATGATCGGCGACGAGATCGAGATCACCGTCGTGGACATCCGGGGCGACAAGGTGCGCCTGGGGATCACCGCCCCGCGGCAGATCCAGGTCCACCGCAAGGAGGTCTACGACGCGATCCGTCGCGAGAACGCCGAAGCGGCGGGGGTGGACGTTGAGGATTTGAACCTGGCCCGCGCCCAGTTGCGTGCCAACCGGCGCCGGAACGAGCCCGGCACGAGCCCTGACGCCGGCGAGTAAGCCGGCGCGACCGGCCCCGCGACACGGGGCATATGAGCCGACAATCAAGGAGGATTGTCCATGTCACAGATCAACACGAACGTCGCCGCCCTGATCGCCCAGCACAACCTGGGCCGGGCCAACCAGGACCTGTCCGTGCGCCTCGAGCGCCTGGCCACCGGCCTGCGCATCAACCGCGGGGCGGACGACCCGGCGGGCCTGATCGTCTCGGAGCGCCTGCGCGCCGAGATCTCCGGCATCGGCAAGGCGATCGACAACATCGAACGCGCCTCGAACGTCATCGCCACCGGCGAAGCGTCCTTGCAGGAAGCCAACAACCTGCTCAACGACATCAAGGGACTGGTCATCGAGGCCGCCAACACCGGCGCCTTCTCCGACGAGGAGGTGCAGGCGAACCAGATCCAGATCGACTCGGCGATCGAGTCGATCGCCCGCATCGCCAACACCACCAGCTTCGCCGGGCTCAAGCTCCTGGACGGGTCGCTCGACTACATCCTCGAGGACATCGTCACCAGCCAGATGAACGACGTGAACGTCTACAGCGCCCGCTTCGGCAACAACGAGCAGGTGCCGGTCAACGTCGAGGTGCTCAACTCCGCCCAGCGCGCCGAGCTGTTCTGGCCCGGCGACGCCGACGGCACCAGCGCCGGGGCGCTGACCCAGTCCATCAGCTTCGAGATCAAGGGCAACGCCGGCGTGGAGTACTTCAGCTTCGCCTCCGGCACCTCCCTCTCGGCCGTCGCCTACGCCGTGAACAACATCGCCGACGCCACCGGCGTCCAGGCCAGCCTCCTCTCCGCCGCCGACCCGACCTCCGGCATGCTCTTTACCAGCACCGGCTACGGCTCGGACGCCTACGTCAGCGTCGAGGTGCGCGAGGGCGGCGAAAACTTCCAGGCCTACGACGAGCCCGGGGGCGACCCCGTCTCGCGACAGACCGGCCAGGACGTGCTGGCGCTGGTCAACGGCAACCTGGCGCTCGGCCGCGGCCTCGACGTCTCCGTGCGCACCGGCGCGCTGGACCTGAGCCTGTCCCTGACCTCCGCCGCCGCCCAGACCCTCAACGAGACCTTCTCCTTCAACATCACCGGCGGCGGGGCCACCTACCAGGTCGGGCCCCAGGTCAACACCCACCAGCAGGCGAGCTTCGGCATCGGCTCGGTCGCCCCCAGCCGACTCGGCGACAGCATCGTCGGCTTCCTCGCCTCGGTGCAGTCCGGCCGGGACAACGCCCTGACCTCCGGCGACGACGTCCGCTCCCAGGCCCAGGCCGCCGGCGCCATCATCGACGCCGCGATCGACCAGATCTCGCAGATGCGGGGCCGGCTCGGCGCCTTCGAGCGCAACACGTTGCAGACGACGCTGCGCAGCTCGCAGATCGCCATCGAGAACCTCACCGCCGCCGAGAGCTCGATCCGCGACGCCGACTTCGCCGCCGAGACCTCCAGGCTCACCCGCGCCCAGATCCTCCAGCAGGCCGGCACCCAGACCCTGGGCATCGCCAACGACACCGCGGCCAACGTCCTGACCCTGCTGGGCTGAACCTCAAGCCGCACGAGCGCCGCGCCGCTCCACGCCCGTCCTGAGCAGCGAAGGGCGGGATTTCGCGGAGGTGGCGCGATCGTGCGCACGAGGCGGCAGCGCATCTCTCGGAGATCCCGCCCTTCGCATTCGCTCAGGACGGGCGTTAACGGCCCACCCCCTCAACGTGACACCGCCGGGTGGCACTGACAAGCGGCGTCCGCGGAGCTTGTCAGTGCCTGCCCCCCCCGGACGTGACACCGCCGCCCGGCGCGGCGATGATGGTCGGCCGAACCGAGGCCCGACCATGCACCACTTCATTCGTCTGCTGCGTTACCTGCTGGCCTACTGGCCGCTGCTGCTGCTGGCCGGGGCGTGCCTGCTGATCGGCATGCCCGCGACGCTGTTCCACCCGCTCGTCTGGATGTTCGTCGTCGACGACGTGCTCGTCGCTGAGGAGCCCCGCTTCATCGAGCTCGTCGGCGACAGCCGCATCTGGCTCCTGTTCGCCGCCGTGGCCGTCATGTTCGCCGTGCACATGTTCGGCGTGCTGGTCAACGCCGTGCGCACCTTCGTTCTGGGCGTCGTCGGGCAGCGCTTCGTCCGCGACCTGCGCAGCCGCGTCTACCGCCAGGTTCAGCTCCACGCCCTGCCCTTTTTCCACGGCCACAGCACCGGCGATCTCATGTCCCGCACCGTCGCCGACATCGACGCCCTGGAGCAGGTCGCCCTGCGCGGCACGGACGAGGTCGTCTCCAACTTCATCCAGTTCATCGCCGTCGCGGCCATCATCGTCTGGCTGCAATGGGTCGTCGGGCTCATCACGCTCATCCCCCTGCTGGCCGTGGCGGTCATCATCTACGTCTTCAACCGCCGGGTCAAAAGCCTGTACCGCCGCGTCCGCGATCGCCTGGGGGACCTCTCCGGCAAGCTCCAGGAGAACCTCTCGGGCATCCTGGTCATCAAGGCCTTCGCCCGCGAGGACCAGGAAGCCGCCCGCTTCGACCAGCACAACAACGCCTACTACCGCACCTCCATCCGCGCCCTGATCGCCCGCGCCATCTACCAGCCGTCCATCTTCAGCGTCGGGTTCCTGTCCAACGTGAGCATGATCGGCCTGGGCGGGCTGTTCGTCTTGCGCGGCGAGTTCACCGTCGGCGGGCTCATGGCCTACCGCGGCTACTGGTGGCAGCTCTTCTCGCCCGTGCACACGCTCGCCCAGATCAACGAGATGCTCCTGCGCGCCGTCGCCGCCGCCACCCGCGTCTTCGAGCTGCTCGACGAGCCGCTGGAGATCCAGGACAAGCCCGGCGCCGCCGTGCTCGACGCCGCGGCCGGCCACATCCGCTTCGCCGGGGTCGACTTCGCCTACGACGAGCGCGAGCACACGCTCACCGACATCAGCTTCGAGGCCCGGCCGGGCCAGCAGGTCGCCATCGTCGGGCCCTCCGGGGCCGGCAAGAGCACGCTGCTGGCGCTGACGCTCCGCCTCTACGACCCGCAAGCGGGCACGGTGTCGCTCGACGGCCACGACGTGCGCGACCTGACGCAGCGCTCGCTGCGCGAGCGGTTCGCCATCGTCACGCAGGAGCCGTTCCTCTTCAACGACACGCTGCGTGAGAACATCCGCTACGTCAAGCCCGAGGCCACCGACGCCGAGATCCGGGAGGCCGCCCGCCAAGCCAACGCCCACGACTTCATCGCCGCCCTGCCCGCCGGCTACGACACGCACGTGGGCGAGCGTGGCGTCAAGCTCTCGGGCGGGCAGAAGCAGCGCATCTGCATCGCCCGCGCGTTCCTGGCCGACCCCGCCATCCTCCTGCTGGACGAGCCCACCGCCGCGGTCGAGCCCGAGAGCGAGAGCATCATTCAGCAGGCGATCCAGCACGTGCTCGCCGGGCGCACGGCCTTGATCGTCTCCCACCGCTTGTCAATGGTGCGCGACGCGGACCTGATCGTGGTCATCGAGGACGGCCGGATCACGCAGCGCGGCAGGCACGAGGCGCTGATGCGCGAGCGCGGGTGGTATCAGCGGATGTATACGTTGCAGCAGGGCAACGGGGCGGATAACGTGTAAAGTTCGCGCCGATGGCATTTCCTCAACGGGAGCCGGCCGAATGAGCCCTCACAGTCGATGGCGTGATCGCTGGGTGCGCTGGCGACGCGCATTGGTCGGTAACCACGAGGTCCTGAAGCGCTTCGAGCCATACCATCACCTTTCGCCGGAGCAGCAGCGGGCCGCGGCGAAGCTGTTTGAAGGAAGTCGAAAGGGATGGTGGTGGATACATGGGGTTACGCTGTTCGTTGGCATCTATGGCTATCTCCTGACACTGTCCCCGACAGTGCAGGGCCTTGCGCAACAAGTGCTCACCCCCTGGATGGCGAGGGGCGTTAATGCCGCGGTGATCTTCGTTCTTATCTTGATCCTGTACTTGCTGACCACGCCGGTCGCGGCGTGGTGGTACCGCCGGGAGATCCACCGCGTCCTGAACGAGGTGCAGACCGAGCATCGCCTGTGCGTCGAATGCGGCTACGACCTGCGCGGCTCCCCGGGCGACACCTGCCCCGAGTGCGGCGCGCGGCGCAGCGAGCCTCCCCTATAAAGCCGGGACCGGTGGTCCCGGGGCGGCGGCGCCAGGCGCACGAACGTGTGCAGATCAAATCGTCACGCCACGCCCACGCATCCGGAGCGAACCGTACCGTAGTTGGCTTGGCTTTTTCGGCCGCCGCTGGTCAAGTAGCGTTAAAATGACGGTTCATCGTCTGCACATCATGTGGGCGTCGTGACATGAGGTTCACTTACTTCCGTATGTTCGGTTGGATGACGGGTTGGGAGGTCGTCCTGCGCCGTTTCCCCGCCTATCGCGCGCTGCCAATGGAGCAACGGGAGGCCGTGCGCCTTAAGCTCTCAGATGAGCCGCCAACCTGGCCGAATCCCTACGCTTGGCCGGTCAAGCTCTCCGCGGTTGCGGTGTTTGTGTTTGTCGCAGCGGGTGCCGGTTGTATGCGGGTTGGCGCAGACTTGCTGCTGATGGCCGTCAACACCTGGGGCAACTGGGTTGCGTGGCTGGTGCCTGCGGCGGGGTTGATCTTCGCCGCGGGCTGGCTCGTCGTTTTCCGGCTCATCTCCGCACCGATCCTCGCCCACCTTAATCGCTCGGTGGTCTTGCATGCCATCGACGAGATTCAGGGCGAAGACCGGCGGATATGCCTCGAATGCGGCTACGACCTGCGCGGCTCCCTGGGCGACACATGCCCCGAATGCGGGGCGCGGCGCCGCGAGACTCCCCTATAAAGCCGGGACCGGTGGTCCCGGGACGGCGGCGCCAGGCGCACGCACGTGTGCAGATCAAATCGTCACGCCACGCCCACCCCCCACCGGAAGGGGCAGGGGGAGGGTGCGCCCGCCCGGCGACAGGGCCCGCCATGGCGTGAACGCACCGTGCTCCGGGTCACCGTCGGCGCAGGCCAGGTTGTAGCCGCAAGGCGCACGGACGCACCCTCCCCCAACCCCTCCCGGGGGGGAGGGGACCGACCGGTAGCGGCCTGACCGGCGGTTGTCGAATTGGTCGCAGACGTGACGCCGGACCATGTAAGCTGTTGCTCACCACGGAGGCTGACAGCCGTGAGATACGCGTACGCCCACTTTCTTGGCCGGTTCAGTGGCTGGGAGCCGGTCCTGGCGCGCTTCGCGGTTTATCGTGCCCTCCCGCCCGCCCAGCGCGAGGCTGTCAT
>SLDI01000631.1:0-5267 GCA_007125385.1 Phycisphaeraceae bacterium
CCAGCATGTGGGTGACGCGCTCGGTCAGTGAGGCGACGTAGGTGTGGAGGAAGGCCTGCACCGCCTCGTCGAGCGGCTCGTCTGACGAGGCGTCCAG
Source organism: Phycisphaeraceae bacterium (assembly GCA_007125385.1). Lineage (GTDB taxonomy): Bacteria > Planctomycetota > Phycisphaerae > Phycisphaerales > Phycisphaeraceae > SKPT01. The sequence goes on from SLDI01000631.1 coordinate 98, forward strand.
CTCGTCGTCGGTGTCGGTCCCGGTGTCGAGGTAGCGGGCCACGGTCTCGAGCAGGGCGTGGCGGGGCACGGGCTTGCTGACGCAGTCGGTGCAGCCGCAGTGGCGGCACTTGTCGCGGTCGTCGGCGGTGGTGTTGGCGGTCAGGGCGATGATGGGGCCGGTGTAGCCGTTGGCGCGCAGGCGTCGTGTGGCGGTGTAGCCGTCCATCTCGGGCATCTGGATGTCCATGAGGATGAGGTCGAAGCGGGTGTCGTCGGCCATCGGACGTGATCGGGGGCAGCGGTAGACTGGCGTGCCGCCGTGGTGTCCACGTTGCCGCGTTGCACAAACTCGTCCCCGCGTGCCTGGCCCGCACTACCCCCTGGAGCACGGGCTCATGCCACCCACCCAGCACGATCGAGTCCGTGGCATCCGGATGGGTCTGGCCGCCGGCGACGGCCTCGGCGGCTCCACCGCCATGGCGTACCGGCGGTGCGGGCAGCAGCAATCTTGTGGTTGCCAGCGACATCGCCACAGAAATTCGCGCCGCCCCCTTGCCCGGCGGCATGACGCCTTGGCATACTGATGGAGGCCACTAATGGTCTTCTGGTTGGCGGTTCGCTCTTCAGGTCGCGCCCCCCGCGGTAGCGCCGGTCCGGCCGGCGGTGACCCGCGGGGACGACACATCCGGCACCAGCACGGGGCAGGTCATGGCACGCTTTCGGATCCGCGGGGCCGGTCGCGAGCGTCGCCCTTTGCGACGATCACCGGCGGGCGCTGGGCCGCTTCAGCCACGTCGACACCGAGTCACGCCATGCCACGCTCGAACTGGCCACGCCCGACGTGCGCCAGGCCAGCCTCGATCACGCCAGCACCCGCGTCTACCGCATCGATCGCCGCGGCCTCTGGTACCTGGTGCCGGGCGACGCCGGCGAGGTGACGCTGCTCAACGAGGCGATGGGGCGGGCCGAGCAGGTCATCGCTGACGCCGCGGACGACGCGGCGCTGCTGCACCGCGCCCGGACACACGCCGAGCAGGTCATCCACCCGTTCTTCGCCGAGCTCGGCTGGGAGGTCGAGATCACGTGGCTTGACAGTGAATGATGTGCCGGCCCTGCGGCGTTGCTTCCCACAGCGCCGTCGGAGCGGGCGCGGTTCGGGTTACCAGCTCGGGTGAACGGACCGATGGTCCCATCTTGTCGCCGCTGATGATTTCCCGTGAAACGGAAGACTCGCTGCCCCGCACACATGCTGCGCCTTCTGCCGTTGGGTGACTGATCGTCAACCCCGTCAATCATGCCCCGCGTCCGCGACCGGGGCGGTTGTGTTGTGCCCTACACGATCGCCTCTGTCGCGGCGGGCGGTCTTTCTGTCCACAGGAGATCGCGCCCATGACGGCACTGTCACCACCAGTCGATCCATCCCCACCAACCGAACACGCGGTCTTCCGCCAGGCGGTGCCCCACATCGTCCGCCGCGCACGCTACCACTTCGCCAACCTGCCCGCTGGCGAGCGCGAGGAGCTCGTCGCCGAGGCCGTCGCCGCCGGGTACACCGCGGCCTGCTCGCTCGTGCGACGCGGGCGTGCGGATCGAATCCGCACCAGGGGCTTCGCCGCGTACGCCGTCAAGGCGGCGGCATCCGGCCGCTTGACCGGCTCATCGCAGGCCAGCCTCGATGCGATGTCGGTGCGGGGGCGGCGCGGGCATGGGCAGGACATCGAGAGCCTGGACGCCATGGCAGTAGTCAGCGACGAGGCGAACACGCGGTGGGAAGCGGCGCTGCTCGATCACGACACGGAGGGGCCGGATGAGATTGTCCGTCGCAACCACGATTACGAGCATATCCTCGCCGACCATCGCGTCAGCGTGAAGGCGCGGGCCACGTTCGAGTACCTCGCTGCAACACATGGCAGCGGCAAGCAGGCCGACCTGGCCACGGTGTTGGGCGTGAACCCGGCCCGCGTCACGCAGCTCAAGCGCGAGCTGGAGGCCGTCCTGGCGGGGCACGGTTACTCGGGGCCGCTGGGTCGGCGCCCGGCAGTGCACTGACCATGCCCCTGCGTCAAAGGCTCGTCGATCAAAGCTCATGCTCGCCGCCTGGTACCGCGTCTCGCCAAGTGCGGGGCCGGTGCCGGGCGTTGCCTGCCCTGCCTCGTCGCCTCCCACGTGGGGGCCGGGGCGGGGCAGGCGGGGGGCATGGTCAAGCCGGAATCGGCAGCGATTTTTTTAGCCTCTGGCCAAGTGGACGACGAAAGTTTCAAATCATCAGCCGAAGCTCAGGCTGCACATCGTCGCCGCCACAGCAGCATGAGCCCGCCGAGGCCCAGCAGTGCCAGCGTGCCCGGCTCGGGCACGTTCTGCGAACCACCGCCCACGAGCAACTGAACGAATGGGGCCACGTCGCCGGTGTCGAAGGCGCCGTCCTGGTTGATGTCGCCCAGCAGCGTCATTGTCGCCTCGTCGACGTCGAACTGGGCCATGTAGGCTTTCGGGTCGGTCAACGCCAGCACGAACGGCGCCACGTCGCCGGTGTCGACGACGCCATCAAGGTTCATGTCGCCGAGCAGGTGTTCGGCGATGATGGTCACCGCGCCTGTGCTGGCGAGGTCGTCGTGCCACTGGAGTCCGGGCTCGAGCTCGGGGAGGCTGATGTGGTCGAACAAGCCATCGAGCTGGCCGAAGGCGAAGAGGTTGAATACGTCGCCGAGCCCCGGTTCGAAGCCATCGAGCAGAACGACTTCCAGCGTGCCGCCGAGCGCAAGCAGGCCGGCAACGTCGAGTTGATCATGTTCGTCACCCGCGACGAGGCCTGCCAGTTCCATGAGCAGCATGTTGTCCTGGCCGAGGATCACATCGCCGCCGAATTCGATCCGTGCGGGGCTATCCCCGGGGACGTAGCCGCCGAGGAAGCGGACGGCGCCTTCGCCGGGGAACTGCGCGGCGCCGGCGACCTGGCCGTGGAAGGTCGTGATGCCGGCGATGTCGAACCCGGTGCCGGCCGGGGCGGCGACATCGCCCTGAAAGTCCCACGTGCCCGTGCTGCTCTCGCCGCGGAACTCCATCGGGCCGTCGCCCGGCCCGATCGTCACAGCGCCCGTGAACACGAGGTTGTCGCCCTCGAACCAGTCGTCAAATGGATCGAGCCCCACCGCCCCGTCGAAGGTGGCGTTGTGGGCGACGATCGTGTTCGCGCCGCCGGTGACCTGCACGCTTCCCCCCAGGGTGGTGTCGGTGAGGCTCAGGCTGGTGGCGCCTTGCAGATGCACGCCCCCCTCGACCTGCAGGTGCAGATCCTCGATCGCCAGCTCGGTGGTGCGATCGCTGTCGGGGTCGCCGGCGACGCTCAACTGCTCGTGCAGGTGCCAGCTCGCGCCCGGCCCGCTGCCGCGCAGCTCAAGCAAATCGTTGCCGGGCTCGATCAGGTCCTGAGCCGGGCCGATCGTCACGGCGCCCGTGAACACGAGGTCGTCGCCTTCGAAGAAGTCGTCCTGTGGCTCGAGCCCCACGGGCCCGTCGAAGGTGGTGTTGTGGGCGACGATCGTGTTCGCCCCGCCGGTGACCTGCACGCTGCCCGCGAGGGTGGCGTCGACGAGGTTCAGGCTGGTGGTGCCTTGCAGATGCACGCCCCCATCGACCTGCAGGTGCAGATCCTCGATCGCCAGCTCGGTGGTGCGGTCACTGTCGGGATCACCGGCGACGCTCAACGGCTCGTGCAGGTGCCAGCTCGCGCCCGGCCCGCTGCCACGCAGATCAAGGAAATCCTTGCCGGGCTCGATCAGGTCCTGAGCCGGCCCGATCGTCACGGCGCCCGTGAACACGAGGTTGTCGCCTTCGAGGTGGTCGTCGAATGGCTCGACCCCCACCGGCCCGTCGAAGGTGGTGTTGAACGCGGTGATGCGGTTCGGCCCGTCCCTGACCTGCACGCTTCCCGCGAGGAGCAGGTCCTCGATCCACACGTGCACGCCGCCGACCAGCTCCAGGCCCTGCTGAAGCTGCCAACTCGCCCCCACCGTGGTGCCGCGCAGGACCACCGTCGGCGCCTCCAGGTCGGGGACGATGCCCTGGGTGCGAAGGATGCGCAGCTCGTCCACGAAGGTGAGGTTGTTGCCTTCGAGACTTCCCGGGGCGGGTGTGTGGGTAATCGGCCCGGGCTCGACCACCGGCGCGACCCAGTTGATCTTCCCATGGAAGGTCGTGTCCTGGGCGGCAAGCTCCTGGCCGCCTCCGGTCATCTCCAGCGGGGCGAGGACGTTGCCGCCGGAGGCGTTGAGCGTTGCATCGCCGTGCAGGTGTACGCCGCCGGGCACGTCGAGCTGGCCGTCGCCGACGTTGAGCACCCCGTCGGCCCAGACGTGCAGGGCGGCGTCGATGTCGGTGAACTGGACGCGGCCGCCGGTGGTGATGGTGAGCGAGCCCTGGCCGCCCGGGCCCTCGTCGTCGCCGGCGAGGTGGATCGATCCGGCGCTGTCCCAACGGCCGCCCTGTACGATGTTCACCGCTGCGAAGCCGCCGGGATCGCGGGCGATGAAGGCGGGCTGGTCCGTCTCCAGCCGGGCCTGGGCCGAAATGCTCAGCAGCGCCTGGCCCTGGCCGCCGACGACCAGCGGACCGTCCACGCTCCAGCTCGCGGCCTCGCCCGCCAGCTCCGTCTGGCTGGCTGAGCCGGAATCCAGGGCCAGCCATCCGGCGGTGGTCTCGAGCGTGCCGGCGATGCTGGCGACGCCCCCGCTGCTCAGGCCGGTGAGCCCGTTGGGATCGGCGACGCCGTCGAGGACGATGATCGAGCTCTGGCCCTTCTGCGTGAGCGAGCCGCCGGGGTGGATCAGCAAGACCCCGGTGTGGATGGCGCTGTCGGTGCCCTGGAGCTCGATGGTGGCGTCGTGCCAGAGCTGGAGGCCGCCGGCCTGGACCTCGCCGCCGTTGTCGACGTGGAGCACGCCGCTGCCGCCGGCCTCTTCGAGCGAGCCGCCGACGTTGAGCGTGTCATCGACGCTCCACTGCGAACCGGCCCCGAGGACACTGACCGTGCCGTCGGCCGTGGCTGCCAAGCCGATGAAGCCATGGGCGATGGTGATCGGCATGTAAACGGGACCCACCTCGGCGCCGAATTGGGACCCACCTGGGTCAGATCATAAGCCCCCACACAAGGGGCTGCCAGAGCCTCATCGGGGGTTGGCGGCCGGCTCAGG
>SLDI01000653.1:0-5247 GCA_007125385.1 Phycisphaeraceae bacterium
GAGTCGGGAAAGATCGTCTGAGCTTCGGCGGAGGCGGCGAACAGCGCGGCCAGGAGCAGGCAAGCCGCCGGCGAGGCAAGAGTGGGGTTGAGCACGGCCTTCTCCCTGACGCAGCGCCTGTTGCAAGGGTATGCGCGGCGCGGGGACGGGGTCAACGGTGCGGGCGTGGCGTCGACGCGGAGGGCGGCGAAGCGCGCGGGCGCGAGCGCGGCTTCGCCCGTGCAGATCCGGCCCTTCGCCTGGCTCAGGACCGGCGTTGGCGAGCGTGGCGGAGGGTCGTCATTCGGCTCACTTGCCCGCGTAGTCGATGACGCGGCCGATCTCGCTGCGCAGATCCTTGCGGTGGACGACGCGGTCGATGAAGCCCTTTTCGACGAGGTGCTCGGCCCGCTGGAAACCCTCGGGCAGCTCCTGGCGGACGGTGTTGGCGATGACGCGCGCCCCCGCGAAGCCGATGTAGGCCCGGGGCTCGGCGAGGATGACGTCGCCGAGCATGGCGAAGCTGGCGGTGACGCCGCCGGTGGTCGGGTCGGTGAGCACGGCGATGTAGAGCCCGCCGGCGTCGTCGAGCCGGGCCAGCGCGGCCGAGGCCTTGGCCATCTGCATCAGGGCGATGGAGGACTCCTGCATGCGGGCGCCGCCGCTGGTGGCGACGATGACCAGTGGCCGGTCGGCGTCGAGGGCGAGCTCGACGCTGCGGGTGATCTTCTCGCCGACGACCGAGCCCATCGAGGCCATCATGAAGCGGTTGTCCATGGCGGCGAGGACGACGCCGCGGCCCTTGATGAACGCCCGGCCGCAGCGCACGGCGTCGCGTCGGCCGGTCTTGGCCTGCTCGCGGGCCAGGCGCTGCTCGTAGGCCAGGCGATCAACGAAGCCCAGCGGGTCGGCGGGCTCAACGTCGTCCCAGAGCGGCTCGAAGCTGCCGGGGTCGCAGAGCTGCTCGATGCGCTCGTCGGCGCCGATGCGGTAGTGGTGCTCGCAGTCGGGGCAGACGTGGAGATTGCGCTCGACCTGCTTGCGATAGAGCATGGTGGCGCAGCTCGGGCAGCGCATCCACAGGCCCTCGGGCACGTCGGCGCGCTTGTCGGCGCTGCGCAGCTCGTGCCAGGAGCGGGGGGCGCCGGCGGACTGTGGCGATTGGGCCTGGGACAACGGCGGGCTCCGTTTGCGGGCGGTGGTCGACCGGGGCCTCTGTAAACCGCGAAGAGGCGAAGGCGGCGAAGGACGCGAAGGAAAATCCGTTTGTGTCAACCTCCGTAATCTTCGCTGCTTCGCGGTTTCCCGATGGCGGCCTCGGCGTCGAGGGTCTTGCGGTAAAGTGGGGGATTATACCGCAGGCCAACCCCCGGAGAGAACCCCCATGCGACTGATCCGCTACCGCGACGAGGCTGGGCAGACCCACCACGGCATCGAGGCTGGCGACGGCCGGGCCCGGCGGCTGGCGGGCTCGCCGCTGGATTCGCTCGAGCCCGCCGGCCCGGTCGACCGCGTGGCCCAGCGGCTGGCGCCGATCCAGCCGACCAACATCTTCTGTATCGGCTTGAACTACCGGGCCCACGCCAGCGAAACCGGGGCCGCCCTGCCCGAGCACCCGGTCATCTTCATGAAGCCGACCACCGCGGTGGCCGACCCGGGCCAGGCGATCCGCCTGCCGGCCAGCCAGATGAAGGGCCCGGAGACCGACTACGAGGTCGAGCTGGTGGCGGTGATCGGCCAGGCGGGGCGCGACATCCCCGTCGAGCGGGCGCTGGAGCACGTGCTGGGCTACACCGTGGCCAACGACGTCTCCGCGAGGCGGTGGCAGAAAGAGGGCGGCGGGGGACAGTGGATCCGCGGCAAGGGCTTCGACACCTTCTGCCCGCTGGGCCCGGCGATCGTCACGGGCGACGAGATCCCCGACCCGCAGGCCCTGGCCGTGTCCACCACGCTCAACGGCCGGACGATGCAGTCGAGCACCACGGCCGACATGATCTTCAGCGTCGCGGAGCTGATCGCGTTTCTCTCGCGCGACACGACGCTGGCGCCGGGGACGCTGATCCTCACCGGCACGCCGGAGGGCGTGGGCTTCGCCCGCCAGCCGCCGGTGTTCCTCAGCGACGGTGATGAGGTGACCGTGGCGGTCGAGGGCATCGGCGAGCTGACGAACCCGGTGGTGGCGGCGGAGAAGGCGTCGGTGGGGGCGGGGGGTTGATGACGTGGCCGGTTCAGTTGGGGCGGGGTGTCGGCGGCGCTGATGCAGGGTGGGTAGAGCGAAGCGATGGCCCACCCTACAAGTAAAGCTGGCAGCGCAGGGCGATCACAACCCGGAGATCGTCGCGTCGCCGGTTTCGGCGTCGACGGTGATGGTGATGGCGCGGTCGGCGCAGGCGAGGGTGATGACGATGTCGTCGTCGCCGGCGAGCTGGCCGAAGGGCCCGAAGGCGACGTGGTTGTCCGGGGCGTGGTCGACGCCGGCGAAGGTCACGCCGGCGAGGGTGCGTGCCCGGCCGCGGCCGAAGGTGACGACGTGGTCCGTGCCGTCGGTGGCGTGGGCGATGGGGGTGTCGGGGTCGGAGGCTCGGGCGAGGTGGTAGCGGCCCTGATCGACGTCGATGACGAGGACGCACGGGTCGTGGCCCTGGGTGATCGACGCGACGCGGGCCCGGTCCAGGTCGGCGGCGAGCATCGCGGCGGCGGAGCGGAGCTGGCTGGGCGCGGTGCTGCCCAGCGACGGCGCCACCAGCGCCGCCGCGATGACCAGCACGACCATCACGATCGTCACCTCCACCAGCGTCAGGCCGGCGACCCCATGCTTGCGTTGAGATCTTGGCATGGGCCAAGCATCGAATATGGCGCGGCCGATGCAAGGGGAAATGCGGCGGAAATCGTCACGGATAACACCATTGGGACGAACGCTTGGGCGTGGGGTGCCACGGCTTGACCGGCAGGGCAAGCCGTGCATCCGTCGCGCGTCGCACGGCTTGCCGCTTCGCGGACAACCCGTGGCACCCGCACCAGGAATGCTCCGGCCTCGCATAACACAGACGCAAGGCGCATCGCCAGGGCACTGGCGGACAAGCCGCCGGTGGCACCCGATGAGCGTGTCATGCGTGGGCGTCGCCGGTGTAAACCCGCATCGGCGATGGGCCGATGATGGCGCCCATGGCAAGGCCATCGTCGGTTCCATGGTGCGCGCGGCGGGGCGGGTTCACGCTGGCGGAGGTGCTGGCGGCGTCGGTGATCCTGGCGGTGACGGTTGCGGCGATCACGCAGGCGATCCTGGCCGGGCAGATGCACACGCACGACGCGCTGCACCAGGCGCGGGCGTCGTCGCTGGCCGAGGCGACGCTGGAGCGCGTGCTGCGCCTGGATTACGCGGCCCTGGAGGACTACGACGGCTTCGCCCAGGCCGCGGGCGAGATCGTCGACGTCGCGGGCGAGACCTATCCGCCGGCGTACCAGGGCTTGAGCCGATCGGTGAGCATCGAGGCGGAGACGCTCGACGCCGCCCCGCTGGGGCCACGCGACGGCAGGCGGGTGACGGTGACGATCCAGGATGAGCGCGGGCGGAGCTGGCAGCTCAGCCGCTTCGTCGCGGAGGCCGGCTCATGACCAGACACCACCGCGGCGGGCTGACGCTGATCGAGCTCATCTTCGCGATCGTGGGCACCGCGGCGGTGGGCCTGGCGGTGGCGGGGATGCTCGCGGCGACGAGCCACGGCACGGCCTCGCGCAACGACATGCGCGAGCTGCTGGTGCGCGGCAAGGCGGTCAACGAGCGCATCGGCGAGTCGGTGCGCGCCGCGCGGCGGGTGCTGGCGCGCGGCGACGACTGGATCGTGCTGTGGATCGCCACCGAGGACCATCCCGCCACACCGACGCTGCACAGCCTGCTGCGCATCGAGCTCGACGCCGATGCACAGGAGCTGATCGCCTACACGGCGAGCGCCGGCGCAGCCGAGGAGTCCTACGAGCTTGACGAGAACTTCGCCGCGCTGACGCAGCAGTTGATCGACGCGGGCGAGCTGACGCCGCGCCGCTGGAGCCGGGCCGTGGCCGGCTGGCGGCTTTACGCGGACGCCGCGCCGCCGGGGACGCGCCATGTGCGCTGGGAGTCGGACCTGGCGACGGAGCGGGCGGAGCATGCGACGGTCGGGGCGGCGTCACTGCGGCGGGCGGAGTGAGGTGAACGAGCATGACGAGGTGGCTGACGAGCGCGACGGTTCAGGTGGTGCGCCCAGGCACTGGCGGACCAGCCGCCAGTGGCACCCGGCGTAGCCCGCGCCGCCGCGAGGCGGGCGTGGCGTTGGCGCTGGTGGTGGTGGCGCTGGTGCTGGCGTCGGTGGTCGCGCTGCCGTTCCTGGCGGCGCAGACGACCTCCAGCGCGGTGGCGCAGAACGTCGTGGAGCACGACCGGGCCCGGGCGATCGCGGAATCGGGCGCGGCCGCGGCACTGGGGTACATCGCGGACAACGGCGACTGGCGCGACACGCTCGGGCCGGGCACGTGGGTCAGCCAGCAGGCGTACGGCGGCGGGCACTTTTCGATCACGGCGGTGGACGGCGACAGCGATCAGCCGGGCCTGAGCGACCCGGTGACGCTGCGCGTCGAGGCGTTCGCCGGGACGGTGCGGTACCTGGCCCGGCTGCGCGTCGAGGACCCCGGGGACGATGAGGCCCTGAGCTTCGCGTACGGCCTGGCGGTGGCGCAGGAGGTGCGGATGCTGGACGAGGCCCAGGTCGATGCGCTGGACTCGCGTGCGGAGCACTACAACGCCTGGATGCCCCACCAGGCCGGGCATCACGACGCGAGGGTGGCCACGAACACGACGGCCAGCAACCACGTGCGTTTCCAGGGCAGCTCGACGGTTCACGGCCACCTGCAGATCGGGCCCGGAGGCGAGCCGGAACAGGTGATCAGCATCCCGCCGGGCGCCGATCCGATCACGGGGCAGACGGGCGTGCTGGCCGAGCCGCTGGCCCTGCCACAAATCGACACGCCCACGGACGGGCCGAGCGCCCCGGCCAACTCCAGCTTCCCCAGCGCGGGCAGCGCGACGCTGGGCGGCGGGACGCACTGGTACGACAGCTTCACGGTGGGCTCCGACTTTGAACTGCGCATCGCCGGCGACGTGACCATCGTCGCCGCGGGCCGCTTTCTGGTGCGCAACAGCGGGCAGATCGTGCTCGAAGAGGGGGCGAGCCTGACGGTCCACGCCGATCGGCTGCAGTTCCATAACAGCGCGCGGCTGAACGTGCCGGCCAC
>SLDI01000008.1:0-44387 GCA_007125385.1 Phycisphaeraceae bacterium
ACGATCAGCGGCTGGTCGGCTTCGACGTGATCGCCCTCATAGCTCGCCAGCTCCACGATCGTCGCCTCGACCATCGACGCCAGCGCCACCTGCCGACGCGCCACGACCTGCCCCGTCAGGCTCAGCTCGCGCGCCAGATCGCCGCGCTCGACGCGCGCCACCTCGCCGCTCGCCACCCCGCCCCCGCCACCACCACCTCGACCACCACCGCCACCGCCAGCCGGCTCACTCGCCGTCTCGGCGCAGCCAGCGGCGAACATCGCCGACAACACCATCAGTGCCAGGCCGCGCATCACCAGCGTCGTGCTTCGCTTCCTTCGATCATTGCTCATGTGTCACCGGCTATAACCCTCCGGCAGCGGCGTCATCCGGTGCTCGCGCGCCGGGCCCTGCTCGATGAACTCGGTCACCACCTCGGCGTGCGCACGGATCAGCAGCACCACCTGCTCGTCGTCCGATGTCTGCCGCACGCGCACGCCACCGGGAACGTCCTCGATGTGCATCTCGACGCGATCATGGTACTCGAACAGCTCGCGAAATAGTGGGTCGCCGCGCCGCATCGGCCGGCCCGACGCAAGGCGCTGCTTCATCTGGCGCACGTGCAGGCGCAGAACCTCGGCCACCTGCGGATCGTCGCTGGTCGTCGTCGTCAGCACACCGTTGGGCAACGCCTCGACGTGTCGCTCAATGGCCTCGTGATGCGCGAAAAGCTCGTCGATCGCCTGGCGCATTCGGCCGCCGTCGCCATGGCCCGCGCCGCCCCCGCCACCGCCACCGCCCATCCCCCGGCCTTGCCCACCGCCCATACCCATGCCACGACCCGGGCCACCCCAACGCCGCCCCATCCCGCGACGCACCTCCCGCGCGGCCTCGCGGCCAAGCTCCTGACGCGACGCCGGCTCGAGCTCGTGACGCAGCCGCACCAGGTGCGCCGCCACGCGCCGCTCCAGCGCGTTGTGCGCGGCGATCACCTGCTCGACCTGCTCCAGAATCTGCATGTCCGTGGTGTCCTCGGCCTCCAGCAGCGTCGCCAGCACCTGCCGGGCCTCGTAAAGCTCACCCGCCATCGCCGCGGCGTCGCGCGCGAACGCCGGGTCCACCTCTTGTAGCCGGGCCATCTGCTCCGGCGTCAGCGCCAGCCAGTGCGCCAGCGACGACGCGTCGCGCTCCCCGGCCGTCTGCGCCCGCGCCAGCCACGCCCCGCCGAAGCCCAGCCCCACCAACACCAGCACCAGCAGCGCCGTCAGCGTGATGTGTTCCCGGCTCATGATGCGCTCTCCTCGTTCTCGTCTTCAAGCACCCAGGCAAGCACCGGCTCGGCCAGGCCCGTCGGCGTCGTCTCATGCCAGACGTGCCAGGCAGGCTCCGACGCCCCGAGCTGATCGTGTGCCAACCATCCGCCCACACCGCCAAGCAGCAGCGCCCCCGCCACCATCGCCGCCACGCGCAGCGGCGCCCGCCGCGACCACGGCGAAGCGATGACGGCCGGCGCCGGCGACTCGACATGCCAATGGCCAAGCACTCGCCACGTCCGGTGGGCCTGCTCGTGCCTCGCGGCGCAACGCGGGCACCGCGCCAGGTGGGCGCGGGCCGCAGCCTCGGCCGAGGCATCCAGGTGCCCCGCCACGAGCTCGATCAACTCAATCTCACGCAGGTGATCGTCCATCAACGTCCTTCCGCGCTCAGCGCCCGGCCGCGAGCCACTCGGCCAGTGTCCGCGGCGCCACATCCAGTTCCGAGGCCAGGTCACGCAGCCGACTCTGCCCGCTGGCTTGCACACCCAGGCCGCGCAACTCCGCCAATGCCTCATCAAGGTCCAGGCCCTGGCCCTGACAATGCTCCGCCAGCGTCATGCGCCCAAATCCGCCCACTCCCCCGCCGCCGCCACCCGCGCCACCGCCGCGCTGGGCGTCCGCCGCCGCGGCCTCGTAGATGCTCCGCGGCGACACGCCGTGCCGCCGCGCCAGGGCGTCGATGGGCGTGTCGGGGTCGTATTCCTCGATGCCGTGCGCCGCCAGGGCCGCGTCGAGTTCGTCGAGCGTCAACTCCATCCGCCGGGCGAACTCGGCCACGCTCGCCTGCTGCACGTACGTCGACGGCGCCCGCCCCGCCACCGAAGTCCCCTCCACCGCAGCCGTCGGCTCCCAGGCGTCCTTGATCCGCTCGTTGGCGGCGGTGACCAGGCTCATCGGCGGCAGATCGAGCATCGTGCCCGTCACGACCAGCAGCGCCACCGCCAGCGCCAGCGCCAGCTCGCGCACGCGCATGACGTGCGCGGCCGACCTGCTCTTGAGGTAGTGGCACAGCGGCTTCCAGTTGAAGTACAGGTGAAAGCCCATCGCCACCAGCAGCAGCACGGCCGCGGCCATGTGCATGTCGGACCACTGCTCCTTGTCCAGGCCCAGCACGTTCCAGTCGGTCCAGTTCGCCACCCGGCCGCGCGGCGCGACGTAGAGCACCACGCCCGAGATGGTCATGATGAGAAACGCCACGGCCGTGACGAGCGTGGTCAGCGCCCGGCCCTGCAAGCCGCGGTCGGGTTTTGGCGGGCCGGCGTTCATGGCGATGCTCCTGGTCTGCCCCACCTTCTCCAACAGTTCAACGCCGCAGCCCGGCCTTTCCTGCGGTGGCCGGGTCACTTTTCTTGAAGGTCCGCCAGTTCTCGGCGCAGTCGGGCGTAGGCGCGCACGAGCAGGGACTCGACGGCCGCGGGGCTGTCGCCGGTGACCTCGGCGATCTGCTGATGCGACAGGCCCTCGTAGCGATGCAGGATCAGGGCCGTGCGCTGCCTTGGCGCCAGTTGCGCCACGGCGTCGGCGACGCGGCGGGCCGTCTCGTCCGCCTCCAGCGCCGGGGTGGCGTCGTCATCGACGGGTGGGGCGACCGCATCCAGGCGCTGCGCCTGCCGCGCCCGGCGTCGCTGCACGTCGTGGCAGAGGTTGACGACGATCCGATGCAGCCAGGTGGTGAACCGGGCTGTGGGTTGATATGCGGCCGCCGCCCGCTGGACGCGCAGCAGGGCTTCCTGGGCCACGTCGTCTGCGTCGTCCCACTGGCCGAGCAGGCGGTAGGCCAGGTGGCGCACGCGTTCGCGATGGCGTCGCGACAACTCGCCGAGGCACGCCATGCCGCCCCGGCCGAGGCACGCCATCAACTCGGCGTCGGAACGTCGATCCGGGGAGGTAGCCATGATCGGGCCATGCGCCGCTGTCGAATCAAAATACCACCATGTCTGATTATAGCCCGCGGGTTCCGCCGAGCGCCCGCGTTCAACAGGTGCAAGGACGATGCTCGAGCGAATAGCCCTTGCCGGTGAGTTCGGTTCACAGCCAATACAAGGAGATTCAAATGTCTGCCAGAGTCCCCCTGACGATCGCCGCCGCGGCTTTGTTCGTGGCTGGCATGGTCACGCCCGCCTTGGCCACCACCGAGGCGGCCTCGGACGCCCCCGCAGCCCAGCCGGCAGCGGAGGTGATGACGGCCGAGCAGGCTCGTGCCGATTGCCCACCCCAGGGGCATGGACCCCACGGCGCCCAGCGCCAGCCTTTGCGTGACGGCCGGGGGCCGCACGCCGGCTTGCGCCAAGGTCTCCGCGACGGCCAGGGCCCGCGCGAGGGGATGGGGCGTGGGCTGCGTGACGGCACCGGGCCTCGGACCGGCATGGGACACGGCGCACGTGATGGCACCGGCCCGCGCTTGGGCATGGGCCACGGCAGCCGGCCCGATGGCGCCCAGCGCCAGCCTTTGCATGACGGCCGCGGGCCGCACGCCGGCTTGCGCCAAGGCCTGCGCGATGGCCAGGGCCCCAACGCCCTGAACCGTGAGCCTCGCCGCGATGGACGCGGGCCCCACGGCGAGCGCCGCCGCGAGCGCGGTAACGAGGACTGCCGGCGCCGCTGACCATTGCGAGGCCCCAACGCAGCACGCCCCGGCACGAGCGCGTGCCGGGGCGTGCCTGCTTTTTTCAATGTGTCCGGGCCATGCTCAGTTGCCCGGGATCGGCGCCAGTGTCGCCGCGTAGAACGCCAGCAGCACCAGCGCAGCGAGCGTCGCCGCGATGGCCGGCCAGGTGATCGCCGCGCCGCCGATGCGTCCGCGTGCGTCGGCGAGCAGCGCCCTGACCGGAGGCAACTCGCTGCCACGCAGGATCGCCAGCTCCAGAGCGAACAGCACGACGGTGGCGCCGGCCGACATCATGCAGAACGGGCAGATCGCGCCGATGGGTCCGAGCTGGAGGTAGACGAACACCGCCGATGCCGCCACGCCCACGGCTGTCACGGGTGTCAGGGCCTTGAGGATCAGCGGGTGGCGCGTCTGCCACCACAGCCCGGCCGCGAGCACCACCGCCAGGTAGTAGAGCGCCCCGACCAGCGCCAGCGGCACGCCGGCGACGTACGCCCACTGGCTGGTGATGACGCTGAGGCTGCCCTGCGCCTCGACGCCCGCGGGCAACGGCAGGGCCCAGAAGTGGATGCCGGTCAGGAACGTGCTGACCAGCCAGCCGAACATCGCCACGGCCGTGAACGCGGCGAAGAGCTTGGGCGTGGCGCCGCTGTAGCGGTGGCCGAGCGCCGCGGGCGAGGCCGGTGTCGGCGTGGCGGTCATGGCGTCGTGTGATGCGTGGATGCTCTGCATGGGGAACTCCTTCACTCTCGGCTTATGCGTGTTGGGGGGTTAATGGGTTGCAGCAAGCGCTCAGCCGGCGAAGACCTGGGCGGGCATCAGCCGCGCGAGAGCCTCGGCCAGAAGCATGGCCATGATGAGCGTCGCCAGCGCCAGGCTTGCGATGTCTTGTAAGAAGCTGGCCATGGCGCACCTCATGCCGCCTGGGCCTGGGCGATGGTCTGGCGCAGTTGATCCGCCGACGCCAGGCCGCTGACGCGCGCCGCGGGCTCGCCGGCGACGAACAGCACGAGCGTGGGGATGCTGCGGATCTCATACTGCCGGGCCAGGGCCGGCTCATCGTCGACGCTGACCTTCACGATGCGCACCTGTCCGTCGAGCTCGGCCGCGAGGGCGTCGAGCGTCGGGGCCAGCGCGCGGCAGGGCGCGCACCAGTCGGCGTAGAAATCGACGAGCACCGGCACGGGGCTGTCGTAGACCTGGGCCTGGAATTGTTCGGCCGAAACGCGGGAAACCTGACTCATGGCGGGTCCTCCAGGGGGTTGGGGGACGGCGTTTCCGTCCCGTTTCACTGGATTAGACCCGCGAGGCGGCGAAAGGTTACAGCGAGGGGAAAAATTCTCCCTTGCTCGTGGCGGCGCTATGTAGGGTGGGTAGAGCGCAGCGATGGCCGCGGCACCCCGCCTCACTCGCCCCCGCCGCGGCGCTGCTGCCACTTCTCGCGCAGCGCCTCATGCAGCCGCTGACGGAACTGCACGGGCAGCTCGTACTCCTGCTCACCGTGGTACAGGCGGACGGTCTGCCGGATGTTGTCCACGACGACGCGGCAGGGGCCGCACTGCGCCAGGTGCTGCTCCAACTCCTGGCAGATGGACGCGTCGACCTCGCCGTCGATGTATTCGTTGAGAATGGCCAGCAGCTCGTCGCATTTCATGGTGTGTCTCCGGCTACGGCCGCGTCGTCCTTTGCCCTGAGCCGGGCGAGCAGGGCGTCGTGGTCGTGGCCCGGCTCCTGCCGCGTGCGATCGTCGCCGAACCGCCGCGTCAGGTACTCGCGCAGCGCCAGCCGCGCCCGCAGCAGGCGGACCTTGACGTTGCCCGGGCTGATCCCGACCGCCTCGGCCGTCTCGGCCGTGCTCAGGCCCTCGACGTCGCGCAACACGAAGACCAGGCGCTGGCCCTGGGGCAGGGTCGCGATGCCGTCGTCGAGGATCTGCCGCAGCTCCCGCCGGTCCAGCGCCTGCTGCGGATCATCGCGCCACTGGGCGATGTAGCTCGGCGGCGCGACGTCGGCCGACTCACCCTCGCCCACCAGCGCGCCGGGGCCCCCGGCGCGGCGGCGCAGCAGCTTCATCGCGTGGTTGACGGTGATGCGGGTGATCCACGTCTTGAACGACGCGTCACCGCGGAAGCCGTCGATGTGCTCGATCGCGGCCAGGAACGCGCCTTGCACAACGTCCTGGGCGTCGTGGTGGTTGCCCGTCAGGTGCCACGCCAGGCCATACAATCGCCGCTCATGAAGTGTCACGAGCTGGTCGAAGGCGGCAAAGTCCCCCTCTTGCAGTTGCTCGACCAGGCGTTGCTCGTCATGCTCGTCCACGATCGGCTCCGGTTCCGCTTCGGAGTCATTATAGATCGCCGCTGACTCCGCGCAAAGGTGACGGAACACATCTTGAGCTTGTGTCTACATCAACATCGGGACAAATCATCACAAGCCGGCCGTCGATCACCCCCTTTACTCCGGCCATTGCTCCCCCACCAGCCCCGCCGCACCCTCAGGCCGTGCTCGCGGTGCCCGGCCCCGCGAGCCGTGCAACTCGCCCGCGTACGCGGCGCCGGGACAGCCCCTCCACCGCGCGGCCCACGGCGCGCGCGGTACGCCATACGCGACGATGGGCTATAACCTGATCCCGAGGTGAATCCCAATGCTGCCCGACGCCCCGCCCACACCGTTCCGCCTCGCTCAGCCACCACGTCGATGGCAGCAGCTGGGCTGTGTCATGCCGCGCGGCGGGCCGGGCGCGTATGACAGCCGCGTCACCGGCGACCCGTGCGTGGTGCGCGACGAGCAGGCCGATGCCTGGCGGACGTTCTACTTCGCCATGGGTCAGGTCAGCGAGAACGAGAACTGCGCCAACGCCCAGGCGATGCTCAGGCTCGTCGACGGCCGGCCGGTGTTCGAGAAGCTCGGCCCGATCGTCTACGAGAACAAGGCCGACCTTCGAGGCTCGGCCCACAAGCCGTGGATCGTGATGGACCCGACGCGTCCCGGCGAGCCGGCGCGACCCGACGGCCGCATCTGGCTGCTCAGCGCGGTCTACCGCGGGGCGAACAAGGTGATCGTGCTGTCGACCGCCGAGACCCTGGCCGGGCCGTGGCGCGTCGAGCCCGAGCCGCTGGTGAATCTGGGCCAGGCTGAGGCGTTCGACGGCTACCACGCCGACTCGCCCACGGGCTGGTGGTTCCCCGATCGCGAGCAGGTACTGGTCTACTACAAGGGTTACCCGCGCCATCCGCAGGCCGACCAGCCGCTCTCGCCACTGGGCTCAAGCCTCGCCGCCGTGGTGGTGGATCCGGCGACGCGGCGGGCGCACCACGTGGGCAGGATGCTGCCGCCGGTGGAGCAGCCGGGGCACTGGGCGAGCGGCTGGATGGGCCCGATGCAGTTGTTCGCCGCCGAGGGAGGCGGCTGGTGGGGCCTGCTCAGCGCCAGCCCGACGCCGCCGGCGCCGGTTGAAGAGTCACCCCGCATGCGTGAGCCGGCGCCGTCGCAGGGCGGCTGGGCGTACACCGCCGCCGCCTGGCCCGTCGGCGGGTGGGAGCTGGAGGATGAGCCGATCGTCCGCGCCGATGCAGTGCCCGCCGACGCGGCCGCCGACGGCGAAGGCGTGAACTTCTGGCGGCACCACCTGGCGGTGCTCGACGGTTCGCGCGCGCTGCTGCTGTACAACTCCGGGCCGTACGGCGAGGAGCGGCTGTTCGGGCGCATGGGCAGCGTTGACGCGCGTTGAGCCGTGGCCACCGACGCCGGAGGCCTCGACCCAGGCGGCGAACTGGGCGTTGTTGCCGACGGGTTCAGCGGCGCCGATGGCGGCGCAGCAGCATCAGCCCCGCCAGGCCGAGCATGCCCAGCGTGCCCGGCTCGGGGATGCTGGTGTGGTGGCCGTCGCCGTTGAGCATGTCGTCGGCGTCCGTGACGGCGTCGTGACCGTTGCCGGTGAGCATGTCGACGAACGCGGCGACGTCGGCCGTGTCAAACGCGCCGTCCTGGTTGATGTCGCCGACGTCGACGGGGTCGAAGCCGTGGCGATGCTCGTAGGCCGCGGGATCGGTCAGGGCCAGGACGAAGTCGGCGACCCTCGGCGTAGTCCACGTGGATGTGGCCGAAGTCCGCCTCCAGACGCTCACCGGCCGGGTGCTCCAGCGGGATGAACGTCGCCTGCTCACGCTGGCGATGCCGGGCGACGTAGCGCCGCACCTGGTCGTCGCTGCCGGTGTAGGCGTGCTCGGCGAAATACGGAACATGGCAGTGGCCTGGGGGTCTTTCGTTACGTGGGCGATCGCACGCTGGGCTGGCAGCACCACTTCAGGCGCCTGCGGGTTCGAGCCCGAGGCGAACATCGCCTGCCAGCCGAGGGACACCTCGCTCTCGCCCGTCAGCGGCTGGATGATGAACTGATCCTGCAACCACAGGGCGTGGCCGGCGCGCCAGAGCACGTGGTTGGCGGTGCCCGGCGGCGCCCAGGTCAGCCGATCCTGCGGGGCCGCCTCGAACAGGCCGACCGTGTCGCGCCGCACCTGCCGGGCCAGCTCCTTGAGCAACACGGGTTCATGCATGGTGACTGCGGGTTGCGGATGTCGCGCGTTTGCATGTCCCTCACGGCTCGTCCGCCGTCGCCTCCTCGCCGAGCTCCAGCAGGTGGGCGCAGCCCGTCTTCGCGAAGATCCGCCGCAGCTTCGGATCGTCGGGCACCTCGCCGAGCAGGTAGATGCTCAGCTTGTCCAGGCCCAGGCCGCCGTAGTCGTAGCCAAGCTCGCGCAGCAGGCGGCGCAGCTCGCGGGCTTCCGGGGCGTTCGACGCCGTCAGAAACGTGAACGTGCGGATGAGCACGGCCCCATCCGTGGGACGAGGCGACCAGGTTAGCCGAGGCGGTGGCCCTCAGGTTGGCCGTGACGTAACTGGGGAACCTCGCCGGATGGCAGTCCCGGTTTGCTTTTCGCGCTTCGACGCCATGATCGAGGCGTACGATGGCGCGCCCGCGGGCGTGAGGCCTTGGAGGCTGGCGGCGCGGCCGGTAGAATAGAAGCGGTACATTTCATCGCACCGTCCATCGAGCCCCGGGGAAAAATCGAGCTGCCCTGATTCTCCTTTGCCGGTCGCCGCGGCCTCTTGGGAAGGAGACCTATCATGACGTGGCGCGACCCGGATGCAGTTGACAGCCTCGGTTCCGCCCCCCCTCCCGCTGGCCCTGGCGTCGCGTACGCTCTGTTTCCCCAAGCCCGTGCATCCTCCGCGGCATGCGGTGACCGGGAACCGGGCTGGCGGCGACGGCCTGCCGCCGGCTCGGTGGACCCATGCTCACCCTCACGCTGCTCGCCGTCGCGCCACCGCTTGTGGCGCAAGAGACCCACTGGACGGGCAAGGACGCGAACTGGCTGGATCCGGGTCCCCCGGACGATCCGAACTGGACCAACGAGGTGCCCGACAGCTCGAAGGACGCGATCGTCGACGCCGGCGTGAGTCGGATCGGCGGGCCCGCGACCGCCAGCCAGGTGTTCGTGGGCCGGTCAGGCAGCGGCCGAGTGGTCATCGGCGACACCTTCTTCGACATCATTCAGCCGGGCACGCTCTCGAATTCCGGCGCGCGGATCGGTGAGAACGCCGGCTCCTTCGGGCGCGTGAACCTGCGCTTCGGCTCGAGCTGGAGCATGACCAGCAGCCTGTTTGTCGGCGACGGCGGGACGGGCGAGCTGACGATCGCCGGCGGGTCGACGGTCACGGCCTCGTCCAGCCGGATCGGCCGGCTGGGCGGTTCCGACGGAACCGTGACGGTCAGCGGCATCGGCTCACTCTGGGAGGCGAACACGTTCTTCCACCCCAACCCCGGTACGTTTGCGGGGCTGGTCGTGGGCAACAGCGGCACGGGTCGGCTGACGATCGCAAACGGCGGAACCGTCACCAACGAGATTTTCGTCGTCATCGCGTCCGGCTCCGAGTCCGAGGGGACCGTCACCGTCACCGGCGCCGGCTCGACCTGGATCAACAACAGCTCGTTGCGCGTTGGCCATGTCGGCCAGGGCGAACTGATCATCGACGACGGCGGATACGTCGAGAACACCTGGGCCCACGTGGCCGCAGCGATCGAATCGCACAGCACGGTGACGGTCAGCGGATACGGCTCGACCTGGCAGAACAGCGGGGAGCTGATCGTCGGCAACGGCACCGACGCGGTGGGCGAACTGACGATCGCCGAGGGCGGCCAGGTTTCGGCCGCGGAGCTGACCCTTGGGAACATGGCCGGCAGCGCCGTCGCGACGGTCACGGGGCCGGGGGCGCTGCTGAGCAGCGAGGGCGAGCTGTGGGTCGCCTTCGGCGGCAGCAGCGGCAACTCGGGCACATTGACGATCGCCGACGGCGGGGCCGTGACGAACACGGACGGCACCGTCGGCACACGCGCCAACACCGCGGGCACCGTCACGCTGAGCGGCGCCGGCTCAAGCTGGACCAACGAGGGCGAACTGATCGTGGGAGCGAGCGGCGGCCTGGGTCTGCTGAGCATCACGGATGGTGGGGTGGTGTCGTCCTTCTCCGGGGCGGTGGGTGACGGATCCCTGGTGAGTGATCGGCCGGGCATCGGCCAGGTGACCATCAGCGGCGAAGACTCGACGTGGAGCAACACGGGCGAACTGGTGGTCGCAACGGGTGGCGGGCTGGGGGACGTGGCCGTGGCGCAGTGCGGGACGATGACGAGTGCGGGGGCGACGCTCGGGGCGGGCGGCCTGAACTCGGTCGGCACGGTGACGGTCACGGGCGCCGGCTCGACGTGGACCAACGAGGGTGAGCTGACGCTGGCGGCCTCCGGCGACACCGAGGGCGAACTCATCGTCGCCGATGGCGGCATCGTCTCCAACACCAGCGCGGCGATCGGCGTCCTCGGGCGCGAGGGGCGCGTCACCGTGTCGGGTGACCAGAGCATGTGGACCAGTGACGGGGAGTTGACGCTCGGCGGAGCGGCGGGCCGCCACGGGGCGCTGGACGTCGTCGATGGTGCGATTGTCGTTTCCGGGGACGCGCGGCTGGCGATCCAGACGCATGTCGGCCCGCGCGGCTCGGCGGCAGTCAACGTTGGCGGCGAAGGCTCCGAATGGATCATCAACGGACAGCTCCTCCTCGGCGAGTTTGGCCAGGCGGAGTTGCTGATCGCCGAGGGCGCGAGCGTGTCGAACACGTTCGGGACAATCGGCTGGGATCCGGGCGCAACGAGCAGCGTGGTGGTGACGGGCGCTGACGCGAGGTGGGACAACAGCGCGTCGCTCGGCGTGGGCGTGGCGGGGCCAGGCGAGCTGACGATCGCAAACGGCGCCACCGCGACCAGCGCGTCGACGGCGGTAGGCAGCGGGGCGGGCTCGATGGGCGTGGCGGTGGTCAGCGGCGCGAACTCGACGTGGACGACGACCGATCTTCGCGTGGGCGTGGCCGGCGCAGGCGAGGTGACGATCGCCGAGGGCGCGAGCGTTTGGAGCAGCGAGGCGGTGCTCGGTGCCTCCGCGGGGGCGGTCGGGATCGTCGAGGTGGCCGGCGAAGGGTCGACATGGACGAGCGCGGGCGGCGTGCACGTGGGCGGGGGCGCGAACGAGGCCGGCGGCGCCGCCATGCTGACGGTGACGGACGGCGGCGTCCTCGAAGCGGGCCAGACCGTGCTGGTCTGGGGCGACGGGAGCGTGCTCGGCGACGGCGAGATCGTCGCGGAGCTGGTGGTCAATCGCGGGCTGGTGGCGCCCGAGTTGCCGGGCCAGTTCCCCGACCCCGGCACGCTCACGCTCGACGCCGACTATCAACAGGACGCGGCCGGCCGGCTGCGCATCCGCCTCGTCGGCGCGGAGCACAGCCGACTCGCGGTCACGCAGAATGCGGCGCTTGATGGCGTGCTGGAGATCGTGGCCACCGAAGCCGAGGGCGTGGCCTACTGGGAGCCCGTGCAGATCGTCTCGGCCGGGGCCGTGGCGGGGACATTCAATGAGGTTTCCGAGCCGGTGGTGGACGCGGGGACCTTTTTCCACCTGGAGTACGAGGAGCAAGCGGTGGTGCTGATGCCCGGCCTGCTGGGCGACATGAACCTCGACGGCGTGGTCGACACCGGCGACGTCGCGCCGTTCGTCCGGGCGCTGACGGACCCGGCAGCCTACGAGGCGGAGTACGGCATTGACCCCGTGCTCGTCGGCGACATCAACCAGGACGGCGCCTTCGACACGGGCGATGTGGCGCCGTTTGTGGAACTGCTGGTCAGCTCCGACAGCGGCGCGATTCCCGAGCCCGGCAGCCTCGCCCTCCTGAGTCTGGGCGGGCTGATGCTGCTGCGGCGAGGAGGGCGGAAGCCGTCAAGACGGGCCGTCGGCGCCGGGGACCGCCAGGCGGGCTGCTAGAGCTCCCCCGTGGCCAACGTGTGGCCGAGTGTGTTCAAGTGCATCGAGGTGATTTGCGACCGCAAGCGGACCCACCAGGCCCTGGGCCATGTCGGCCCGGAGCAGTCCGAAGCCGACCACGCCCCGGCGGAGCAAGTGGCGTAAGATGGGGCCGTCCGGAATCCGCTGGCCGCGGGCCTCACAGGGTTCACCGATGTAAGTTCCGCGGGCCGAGGATGTATCGCGGTCCCTGACAGGAGATGTGTCATGCAGCGAGGGCTTTGGTTCGGTCTGGTCGGTATCGTGTTGGCGCTGGGCGCGAACCCGTCGCACGGCCAGGTGACGCTGTTCAACTACGACGTGCTCGACGACGCCACCAGCGTCGAGCCCGGCGACACGCTCGAGCCCATCACCATCGTCGGTGCCCGCAACGGCACCTTCTCCGGCGCCCTCGGCGTCCATGGCGAGGACGACATCACCGGCCTGCGGGCGTCCATCGACGCACTCACCGCCAACGGCCAGCGCATCGACGCCGAGCACATCCGCATCCGCTACGCCGACCGCTACCCCCACACCACGCGTCGGCGGGTCTCCGGCCTGGACGTGCTGCTCGACGACGCCCCTGAGCGATCGCTCATCGGCGTCTGGGTCACCGTCACCGTCCCCGCCGACGCCCAGCCGGGCACCTACCGCGGGGAGTTGACGGTTCAGGCCGACGGTATGGACCCGGCGACGGTGGACGTGGAGCTGTACGTCGCCGACTGGACGCTGCCCGATGCCCAGGACTTCCGCACCTGGATCGAGATCCTCCAGAGCCCGGACACGCTCGCGATCGAGTATGACGTGGAGATGTGGAGCGAGGAGCACTGGGAGATGATCGGCCGATCGTTCGAGCTCATGGCCGCCGTGGGCAACCGCATCGTCTACGTGCCCGTCATGGAGCGGACCAACTGGGGCAACGAGCGTGGCATGATCCGCTGGATCGAGCGCGATGGCGAGCACGCCTACGACTGGGACTTCTCCATCATGCAGCGCTACCTGGAGCTCGCCGAGGAGAAGATGGGCCCGCCGACGCACGTCGTGTTCAACGTGTGGGACGTGGTGCTGGCCGAGAGCGCTCCCATGCCCCACCACCAGCGCGACGAAGCCCGCGAGGCACGTGAGGATCTTGCCGGCCGGGGCGTGCGCGTGACGAAGCTCGACCCGGACACCGGCGAGTTGGAGAGCCTCTTCCTGCCCCGCTACGAGGAGGAGCCCAGCCAGCGCATCTGGAACGGGTTCTTTGACGAGCTGCGCGCCGAGCTGGCGGAAATGGACCTGGAGCAGAGTCTGATGCTTGGCGTCGCCACTGACGCCATCCCCAGCGCCGAGGAACTGGAGGCGCTTCACGACGCCTCCGGCGGGGCGCCCTGGGTCAGCCACGCCCACCCCAATCGCCAGATCGGCCCCTACGTCCGCCACGCGAGCACGCTGCGCAACATCGCCCCGCTGGCCTACGACGCCCACGTCTACCGCATGGGCTACAACGCCAATCCCGAAATCGGCGAACGCTACTACGGCTGGAAGCAGTCCGCCCACAACGCCCACTTCGGCCGCAACGGGCGGTACAACGGCCCGGCGCTGCGGGCGCGCATCCTGCCGGAGAAGAACATCACCGGCCGCCAGCGCGGCGTCGGACGCATCGGCGGCGACTTCTGGTTCGTCCTGCGCGACCGACGCGACCGACGCAGCGGCGCCGTCTACAACCGCTACCCCGAGAACATGTGGCGGAACCTCGACATCGAATCCTTCATCCTCGCCCCCGGGCCTGACGGACCGGTGGGCACGGCCCGGCTGGAGAACATGCGCGAGGGCGTCCAGGAGTGCGAGGCCCGCATCCTGATCGAGAGCGTGCTGCTCGACGACAGCGCCCGCGCCCACATCAGCGACGAGCTGGCCGACCGCGCCCAGGCGCTGCTCGACGAGCGCCAGCTCGCGACGTGGCGCTCCGTCTGGCCCTATAACGACGACATCGAGCAGCTCGGCCGCGTCGGCGATCACGGCAACGCCCGCAACCCCATCGAGGCCGTCTGGCAGGCGCTCGACGCCGCCGGCCGCGATTTGCCCGGGTATTGGGACAGCGAGGCCCGCCAGATGCGCAGCGAGGCCGGCCAACTCGGCCGCCAGTGGTTCGTCCAGTCCGACTGGCAGCGCCGCGTGCGCGAGCTCTACGACATCGCCGGCGAGATCGACAGCATCCTCAGCGACGAGGGCATCGACACCTACCAGCTCGCCATGCGCCTGCGCGAGCAGAGCGAGTGAGGCTCGCCGTTTGGCATCACGGCCGGCGAGCTTGCCCGCGCCCCGCTGCATGAGAGGTTTGCTTCGCTGGCCGGTGCCCCCACGCCACCAACCCACGTGGAGGCTGCCGCGAGGCCTTCGGTTACCGCTGCCCGAGTCGCGTCTCACGTCTCACGTCTCACGGCACACCCACGGTTGAGCCGCGACCCCGCCGGGCCGGGGTGGCTTCGACCCTCGAACCAGTCCAGCACCAGGTTAGGCGCGTGCGCGCGCGGCGGGCATCGCCGGCGTGAACGTCCACCATGTCAGGATCGAGCAGGCGCACGCGCATCACAACCCGGGCCGGACGCGCGGCGTGCGGCTGCGCAGCAGCACGCACCGCGAGCTGCTCGACAGCCACCTGGAGCGCAGCACACTCACGGGGATGAATTGCGACAACGTGCAGCACGGGCGGGTGGCGGGGAGAGGGCGCGTCCGCCGAGCGAGAGACGCGCGGTCTCACGGTCAATTCCTGTTCCTGCTGACGCACCGGCTGCGGTGACGACGTAACGTGGGCCTCATGCTGTTCCGCAGCGGCTCGAGTCGAGTCTGTGCCTCGCGATTGGGACATTTTGCAAGACTGTCGCGCCGTGCGGACATACGCACAGAGGAACCCTGACGGTCTAACGTGGCGGCCGTCACATCTATGCCTGCAGGCCTTCGAGGCCCATCTGGGCATTCGCGGTTATGCCTTGCGCGAACTGGACTCGGTCATGAAGCGACTCAAGCCGATAGCGATGCACGTCGCAGGGCTGGGCTTGCTGGCGCTGGGGGCCCTGGCGCTGCACCCGCATCTGCTGCTCGCCGACACGGAGGCCGAGTGGCGCATTCCGCCGCGGTGGGCGCGGATGGACAATCCGGTTCCGCTGGATGCCCGCTCGGTGCACGCGGCGGCGGGCCTGTGGCAGCGTGAATGTGTGAGCTGTCATGGCACGACGGGTCGCGGCGACGGTCCGGAGGCCGCACGCCGCCGGTGGAGCGCCGGAGACCTGACCGATCCGGCACACTGGCAGGAGAGTGATGGGGTCATGTACTGGAAGGTCACGCAGGGTCGGCGGCCGATGCCCGGCTACCGACGTGAGCTGACCGACGAGCAGCGCTGGCACCTGGTCAACTACATGCGTACGCTCGCGCCGCGGCCGCCGGATCACGACATGGCGGGGACGGTGCGCTCCGGCATCTCGGCGGTGCTCGAAGCGTCGTTTGAGCTTGCGGCGGTGCTCGCGGCGCCGGAGACGGATGGGCTGGCCACTGCGGTCGGGAACGTCGGCGATGCCATCGCGCAGTTGCGGGGCCTGGAGCTCGATGACCTGGACGAGGAGCTGGAGCAGACGTGGAACCAGCGGCGCGAAGCGCTGGAGCGCGCTGCCGCGGCCCTGGACGTCACGGCCGAGCCACAGAGCGTACGCCGTGCGTTCGCGGCCTACTCCGATGCTTTGGTCGACGTCGTCGCGGCGTTCGGTCACGACCTGATGGCTTCGGAAGATCGTCCACTGCCGGTGATCGAGTACGGATGCGTCGAGGCGCTTGAGGATGAGCCGGCCTCCTGGCTCCAGCCAGCGGGCGCTGACCTGACGAATCCGTATGTCGAGCAGGAAGGCGACTGTGAGCGGGTTCATCGGCTTCGCATCATGTTGGGAGCGCCCATCGACAGACGGGCCGGGAGGCGCATTGACGGTGCGGGCAACGGGAATGGTTGATTTATGTTCGACAGGACATCCCTCCGCCTGTTCGCGTGCCTGATGCTGGTGTGGCCTGCGTTGTTGGCGCAGGCCGACGAATCGGAACCCGTTTCGCGCCAGGAGTACGAGTCGCTCCGGGCGCAGGTCCAGGATCTGCGCGAAGCGCTTGAATCGAGGCAAGACGCGCTGCCGCGCGACGAAGCCGAGGCGACGTTCGACTATTTTGAGGAACAGCTTTTCGATCTCGACGCGGAACTCGGCGCCGTTCGGCCGGGGACGTCAAAGTTCCTGCTCGCCGGGCACACGGCGGCTGGTTTCACGTATCGCCAGCGGGAGGAATCGACCTTTTCCGCGAATCTTGCGGTGGTGCTGCTGTGGCAGGTTGACGATTCCATTCTCGTCGAGGCCAAGCCCGTGTTCACGCTCGAGGAGCCGGGGCAGACGGACGTGGACCTGCACTACGCCAACGCGTCGTGGCTGTTGAACGATCACGTGACGGTTGGGGCGGGGCAGTTCCTGACGCCCTTCGCGTTCGTCAACGACCGTCTCCAGCCGCCGTGGATCAGCAAGCTGCCGGGTCCCCCGCTGGCATTCGAGCCGGAGGTGGGCCTGGCGCCGGAGTCGAGCGTCGGCGCGTTCGTGCGCGGCGGCGTGGCGCTGGGCGCGACGCGGCTGAACTACGTTGTCTACGTTTCCAACGGACCCCGGCTGGTGACCACCGGCGAGCACGCGGGGCAGCTTCGCTTCGACAACTGGCGCAACGTCAACCGCTCGCCCGCCGTCGGCGCACGCGTCGGCTGGTTGCCCCTGCCCGCGATGGAAGTCGGGTACTCGATCAAGACGGGACGGGTGGACCCGCGGGAGTTCGGCCAACGGGTCCGCGCCACACTGCACGGCCTCGATCTGATCTACGCACAGGACATCCCGGCCCTGGCCGGCACGATCGACCTGCGCACGAAGTGGATCTTCGCCGACATCGGCGACGCGACGTACTTCGAGCCCGATGGCACGCCGCGACCCGAGTTCAACAACCAGCGCTGGGGCGGCTATGTTCAGGCGGCGTACCGCCCGGCGATGGTCGATCACGGGTTTCTGCGCGACCTCGAGTTCGTGTACCGATACGACATCATCGACCTGCCACGGAACGCTCCGGGCATCGGCGACACAGACCGGCACACGTGGGGGGTCAACTACTGGATCGGCGAGACGGCGTTGTTCAAGACGGCGTTCCACTACGCGGAGCCGTCGGGTCTGCCCAGTCAGCGCGCGTTCTTCGCCCAGTTCGCTGTGGGTTTTTGAAGGTCCAAGACGATGTGGAAACACGTGCACGTGGCTGCGCTCGTTCTGATTCTGGCCCTGCCGACAATCTGGCTGGTCATGGGCTGCGCCGGGCCCGACGCCGCCGACGAGGTCATGACCGGTGACGCCGAGCCGCGTACGCTTGGCTTTGGCGTCAGCGGTGCCGAGCTGTGGGCGCAGAACTGCGCGCGGTGTCACAGCGACATCTCGCCGGCGCGCTACAGCGACGCCCAGTGGGACGTGGTCATGCATCACAAAAGGCTGCGCATCAACCTCACCGGCGAGGATCACCGTAAGATTCGCGAGTTTCTCCAGGCCGCGAATTGAACCCCCACCGGTGCCGGAGAAGCCCACATGGATGACCGGGCCTGTCGATTTGTGACCTTGGCGCTGCTGGCCCAGAGCTTGACGCTGCTGGCGATCGTGGCCGCCCAGGCATCGGCGCACGAGGACCCGGCCGCTTACCACCACAACTTCGATGAGCCGGAGTTGGTGGATGGCGACCCGATGCCCGTGGTGCTGCGCTGGCTGGGTTACTTTCATCCCGCCACCGTGCATTTCCCCGTGGGCCTGATCGTTGCCGCCGCCGCGGCCGAGCTGCTGGCGATGGCAAGACGAAAGGCGTGGTTCGGCGACGCGGCGCGGTTCTGCACCTGGGGTGCGGCCATCGGAGCGCTGATCGCCACGCCGCTGGGCTGGTTCAACGCCGGTTGGGACCTGGCCTACGACGACCGCTTATTGGCCCTGCATCGCTGGCTGGGCACCGGCGCGATGCTCTGGATGATCGCCCTGGTCGTGCTTGTCGAGCTCGCCAGCCGCCGAGGGACCGGCACGTGGCGATGGGCCTATCGCGCCGCCCTGCTCGTCGGCGTCACCGTGGTCCTTTTGGTTGGGCACTACGGCGGCTCACTGGTGTACGGGCCCGACTACTACCATTGGCCGCCCTGACGCGACTGGCCGTATGTTCCAACGGCTCAATCAGCAAGGCCCCATTTGAATGCCGCCAATATCAGTCCGGGCGGTTCGCAAACGGCCCGGTGAGTCACACCACTCACCAGCCGGGACCGACGTGGCGAATGGTCGAGCCGTCCAGTTTCGAGGTTGGGCCGCCGCTCACGCCGCTGTGGCCGGTGGGCCTCGCCCATGGCCCGCACGCATTTCGACAAAGTGTCTTTACCCGGGCTTCGGTGCGCCTTACACTCGAACGAAATGGGGCCGTTGCTTTTCGCGGGGCGGCGTTCGACAGCATTCACAATCGGGAAGGCGGCACCATGCCCCTTTGTTCCGGTACGATCCACCACTGTTTTGCCCAAGCGGGTTTGATGCGCCGCAACGGTGCGGATCCCTCAGCCCTCGGCCACTTCGGCGCCAGCGCGCCGCTGGACTGGCAATCTGATCCGCCGGTCGGCCCTGCCTGAGCGACCGGCCTGTCAGGCCAAGCGCCAACCGCAACCTGTCTTCATGCTCGTGCACCCGTCCCACCCGGGCGGTCGCGTTATTCGTGGCACTCGTTCGGTGCCGATGGCTTCAGGTGACCTGACAAGAAGAGCGCTGACCATGTTTACGCTTCCTGTCAGACGGTGCGCCGTGGGCGCACGTGCTCTGATCGCGATGCTGGTGCTTGCACCGCTGACCAGCGGCTTCGTGCAGGCCGACCATGGGGACGTTCACGCGTGGGGGGAGGCGGGCGGCGGCAGCTTTTTTGTCGATGGGAACTGGAGCCCCGCCGGCGTGCCCGCTTCCGGGGACGTGGCGGAGTTCTCGCTGGCCAACGATCTCTACACCGTCACGTTTCCGCTGACGGGATTCCCGCCAGTGCCCGACCCGGAGACCCAGAGCGTGCGCGTGCCGCACGACGCGGTGCGTTTCAATCTGGTTGGGCGGACCTACAACCTGCTTTCGCTGAACGAGCCCGGCGATGAGCCTTCACTGGTGCTGGGGCAAGGCTCGCATACAAGCGGCGGGCTGGTCGTTGGCAACACCGGCCGCCTGGAGATCGCCGGGCAGGGGACGCTGGCGGGGGTCCACGCCGTGCTGGGCGTGGATCGGGGCGATGATTACGCCAGCCGCGGTGAGCTGATCGTCGCCGACGGAACCACGGCCGACTTCTCGGGCGACATGCACATCGGAAAGGCCGGCGAAGGCGTACTCGAGATCGAGCCCGGCGGGACCGTCGTCACCGGCGGCCGGGCCTACGTCGGCGACGAGGCAACAGGCTCGGGCCAGGTGACGGTCACCGGGAGCAACGCCTCCTGGCTTCTGGATGGCCTGAGCGTGGGCCAGGACGGTGAAGGTCAGTTGCTGATCGAGGCCGGCGGCCACGTCCGCAGCAACATCAACAGTTGGATCGGCAACCGGGCCGGGGCCAGCGGCGAGGTGACGGTCCGCGACAGCGACTCGCTGTGGGAACCGGGCAACCGCCTCACCGTCGGGGGCACCAACGCTGAGGCAGCGCTGACCATCGAGGACAACGCCGCGGTCGACGTCGACGGTATCCTCAATATCCGCTCCAACGGCACGGTCCATCACAATGGCGGCCGCCTCGTCGTCTCCGACAGCGGTTCCACTGACACGCAGGCGGACCGGTTTCTCGTGGGCATCGAGGACGGAACGGGCGAGGTGACGATCCGCGGACGCCTGCTGCGCGGCGCTGCGCCCGCCTCGATCGCCCGCGACGGCGAGTCCGTCGGCAGCGTCACCGTCACCGATCAGGCCGGCCAGTTCACCAACCCGGGCACGCTGCTCGTCGGCGAGGGCGGCCACGGCGAGCTGCGGGTCCAGTCCGGCGCCCAGGCCAACAGTGGCTCCGCGACGATCAGCCAACAGGCCGGCGCGACCGGCGAGGCCTCCGTCGTCGGCACCGGCGTCGACGACGAACGATCGACGTGGATTACCGGCCCGATCAACATCGGCGCCTCCGGCACCGGACTGCTGACGGTCGCCCTCCGAGGCCGGGTTTTCAGCGACGCCGTGATCCTCGGCCACGAGCCCGACGCCGCAGGCGGCGCCGCCGTCCGGGGGATCCTTGGCGACCCTTCCAACTGGGCGACCACGAGCATGGTGCTCGGCCGCGAGGGCCACGGTGAAATGCTGATCGAGAACGCGGGGCAGGTCGACAGCCTGAGCGTGAACATGGCCGAGCGAAGCGGCAGCAGCGCCATCGTCATCGCCCGCGACGAGGACAGCAGGTGGCGTGTCGATGGCGGGCTCAACGTCGGCGGTGACGGCGACGCCGCCGGCGGCGAGGCGGTGCTGGACATCATTGACAGCGCGACCGTCAACGTGAAAGGCACGGTGCGAGTCTGGGACGAGGGCGAGCTGGATATCGCCCTGGGCGGTGGTGTGAGCGCCACGGCCGGCCGACTGCGGGCCGAGGAGCTGACGATCGACGGCGGCAGCGTCACCCTCACGCCGCACTTCACCGGCCTGCTGGCGATCTCGGATGCGGACGCGGCCGCCGAGACGGGGATCGGCGTCGGTGACGGCTCGGGCAGGCTCACCGTCCGCGGCGGCGGCACGCTCGAAACCTTCGCCGACGTCCCGCTCGGACGCGACGCCGACAGCTTCGGCGGCGGGACGGTCACCGGCTCCAACGCCAGATGGGATGCCGCGACGCTCGACGTCGGCGACGCCGGCCGCGGCAGACTGGACATCACCGATGGCGGCGAGGTCGACAGCGACACCAGTTCACTCGGGCGCGGAGTCGAGGCCTCGGGGCTTGCCAATGTCGCCGACCCGGGCTCGCTCTGGACCACCAGCATCATGAGCGTCGGCCGTTTCGGCGACGGCGCGCTCAACATCACCGACGGCGGCGAGGTCGACAGTGCACGCGCGTACATCGGCCAGTTCGCCGGCGCCACCGGCACGGTCGCCGTGTGGGGCGATGACGCGACGTGGACGATCGCCAGCTCGCTGAACGTCGGCGGCGGCACGGACATCGCCGGCGGCGAAGGCGGGCTCGCCATCGAGCAAGGCGCGGCCGTCGAAGCCGACGGGCCGCTGCGGATCTGGGACGACGGGACCGTTGACCATGACGGCGGGCGGCTGGTGGTCTCCGACAGCGGCGCGACCAGCGAGGACGGGCTGTTCGTCGGCCTGGGTGACGGCACGGGCGAGCTGATCATCCGCGGCGGCGGCCGACTGCTGCGCGACGACGACAGCGGCACACACATCGGGGCCGAGCCCGACGCCACCGGCCACGTTACCGTCACAGGCACCGGCTCGCGCCTGGACAACGGAACCTGGATCAGCGTTGGCACCCGCGGCACCGGCACGCTGACCGTCGAGGATGGGGCCGACGTCGTCTCCACCACCGGAACGCTCGGCTGGCTGGAAAACGCCGCGGGCAGCGTCATCGTCTCCGACTCCGGCTCGACCTGGACCAGCACGATGATGCGCGTCGGACGTCGTGGCGACGCCGACTTCGAGGTGCAAAGCGACGCGCGCGTTGAAACGACGAGCGTCCATGTCGGGCAGCTCAGCACAGCCACCGGCACCGTTCGCCTGACGGATGACGGCTCGAGCTGGCATGCCCAGGGCTCGTTCAACGTCGCCGGCGATGATCAAGCGGCCGGGGGCACCGCCACGCTGGACGTCGAGCAGGATGCCGCTCTCCAGGCCGACGACGCCCTGCGCATCTGGGACGATGGCACCTTTAATCTCCGTGGCGGCGCAAGCGTCGACGTCGGCGGCCTTGCCAACCGCGGCGCGATGAACTTTGACGGCGGGACGCTGACCGTCCGCGCTGGCACCTTCCAGCCGGCTCCGGCCCCGGACGATCTGTCCCTGGAAGCGGCGGGGGCGGATGCGGATGACCTGCCCACGCTCCGTCTCGTGCAAGGGGCCGACAGCGCCAACATCGAGCACATCCAGGTGGGCGCGGGCGCCGCCGCGGCGGTCGAGGTGCGTTCGGGCTCGACGCTGAGCAGCAACGAGGCCACGATCGCCCGCGATCCGGGCGTCGAGGCCTCGGTTGAGGTTGCCGACAGCAACAGCGCCTGGGCCGCCGGGGCGTTGTCCGTCGGCTACGCCGGCGACGGCACGCTCACCGTCCGCGATGAAGCCGAGCTCGTCAGCGACGATGCCTGGATCGCTCGCCGGCCGTCCGCCCAGGGTTCGGCCACGGTTCGCGCGGGCCAGTGGCAGAGTGCCGAGCTCAACGTCGCCGCCGATGACGGGGCCGTCGGCGAACTGACGATCGAGCAGGGCGGGGAGGTGATCAGTACCCACGGCCGCATCGCCGATGGCCCCGTCCGGCGTGGCGCCTCGGCCGAGGCGTCCACAGGCCAGGTCACCGTCCGCGACGACGAGTCGCAGTGGATGGTCAACGGCCCGCTCGAGGTCGCCCCGGTCGGCACGGGCCACATGCAGGTGGAGGCGGGGGCCTCCGTGCTCAGCGGTGCGGCGGTCGTCGGGCTCTTCGAGGACTCGGAGGGGACGGTCGAGCTCGACGCCGGCACCTGGGCCACCCATGGCCGGCTCGGCGTCGGCGAAGGGGGCCAGGGCAGCGTCAGTGTTCGCGCCGGGGCCGTCGTTGAGGCTCTCGACGCGTTCATCGGGGCCCAGCACACCGGCGCCGGCGAGGTCGCGGTGGTCGGCGGCCGCGAGATCGGCCCGGACACACCCCCCGTGTTCGTGCCGTCGCGACTGGACGTGCTCGAATCGCTCGTCATCGCCGGCGACGCCGCGGGTCCGGCCGGCGATGGAGTGCTGCGCGTCGAGGACGGGGCCGTCGTGGACGTCGGCGATGACATCCGCGTCTGGGAAGGCGGCACGCTCGCCCTCGACGGTGGCACCGTCACCGCGAATGAGGTGGAGCTGATCGGCGGGACGCTCACCGGGGCCAGCGCCGTCGAGGCGGATGAGCTGGCCAACGCTGGCCGGGTCGCCCCCGGTACGCCGACCGGCACGCTCGATGTCCAGGGCAACTACAGCCAGAGCGCTGACGGCCGCCTCCAGCTCGCACTGACGCAGGACGCGCACAGCCGCATCGCCATCAGCGGGGCCGCGGAGCTTGATGGCACGGTGGAGGTCACGCCCGTCGACGGCGAGCCGCTTGCCTACTGGCAACAGCACGAGATTCTCACGGCCGAGCAGATCAGCGGCAGCTTCCAGGCAGCGACCCTTCGCGGTTCGGCCGAAGCATTCGTCACCCTGCGGCACACGCCGGAAAGCGTGTTGCTGCAGCTTGGCCTGCTCGGCGACATGAACCTCGACGGCGTGGTCGACACCGGTGACGTCGCGCCGTTCGTGCTGGCGCTGACCGATTCGGCGGCCTACGAGGCGGAGTATCGCATCGACCCCGTGCTCGTCGGCGACATCAACCAGGATGGCGCCTTCGACACGGGCGACGTCGCCCCGTTCGTGCAGTTGCTCGTGGGCAGCGATTCAGCGTCCGTGCCCGAGCCGGGCAGCCTCGTTCTGCTGGGCATTGGTGGCCTGCTGCTGCTGCGGCGGCGGCGCGGTGGATGACAGATTCGCTGCCGTCGGTGCCGCCGCCCGACTCCACAACGCTCGGCTGGCGAACCCTCGTGCGCGCACCGCCTCGGCCATGCAGTAGCGGCAGGCAAGTGAGGTCGTGACCTTGACCCGGCCATGGACAAGCCAGACATGGCTGGAGCGGCCCTGCCTGAACGTGCTGGTGACCAGGGCGATGGCGCCGGCGTCGTTGACCGCGAGCTTGCTCATCAACAGGCCCCGCTGGCTGCCGCCGAAGCCCTGGGCGTCGTCGCCCATGCCCGGCACGACCGAGGCGGAAGTGAACGTGTTACCGCCCTCGATCGACATGGTGAAACCCAGCCCGCGTGGGCGGCCGCGGGCGTCGGGCAACTGCTCCCAGGCCAGGTAGACGCCGTTGTTGCCATCGAGCGCCAGGTGGGGGAAGACCCACCTCTATATCTCCTCCCCTCGCCATCGCCATCGGACGTGATAGGGGGCAGCGGTAGACTGGCGTGACGGAGTGACGCCGGCCTTGCCGCGTCGCACAGGCTCGCCCACGCGTGCCTGACCCGCACGCCACTGCGGCGACATCGGCTGATCGTAGATGCGATGGCCCTGCTGACGCCCCTGACGCACGCCCCCACGGCGTGGGCGCGTGGCCAAGTGAATCGGCGCTGCGGATGAGCCAGCCAGCAGGGACCGTTCCTCGCGACCGACCAGATCCCCCGAGCCACGATCATCGCAAACCGGCCGACCTGCGGCACCCGTGGTACCCTGTCGTCGACGACATGGCCCACGCGCGGCGGCCTTCAGCGACACGCGGCCTCCCCAGACGACGAACTCTGGAGGATTCTGGATGGCCGGACCATCGACATCCGATGCCGCCGGACGGAAACCCGAGCACAGTCGTGCCGTGAACGCAACGGCCGACGAGATCGCTTCCGCCGACGCCGCATCACGCTCACTGTACCGCTGGGTTATCGAGCACGACGACCGGCGGTTATTCCTGGTGGGCTACATCGTGCTCTCCATCGTGCTGAGCATCGCGATCAGCCTGTTCTGGTTGCTCGTCCTGATCGCGATCCATCTGCTGCTGGAGCTCGTCAAGAAACGCCACGACGGGGCCGGCTCGTTGCGGCGAACGCTCGCCTGGGCCTTGTGGGACGTCAAGTTCGACCTGGCCCTGCTCGTGATGGCCTTCATGCTGCTGGTGTACACGAGCATCAGTGTTGGGATCCTCGGCATCGGCGGCGCGAGCCTGGGCGCGAGCCGGAGCCTGCATGGGCTGGTCGCAGCCATGCCGATCTCCCCAAGAGATTTCATTCTCGCCGCGCGGATCATCGGCCTTCGCCAGCTTGATCGGCGCGAGATCCTCAGACGTCGCAGGCAGCGCCGGACCACCGGCCCGAGCGACGCGGCCCGCGCCAGCCGCATCGCCGCCGTGCGCTACCCCTGGCAGGCGACCTGGAGCTTCGCCGAGAAACTCGCCTTGCTGTTTGTTCTCGTCAATGTCAGCGCCATCGCATTGGGCTTCTACGTGGCCGAGGAGACGCCACGCCAGGTCCTGGCGGCGATGCTCCAGCAGCTCCATCCGTGGCCCGGCTCAAGCGGATGACGTGCGACAACGGCCGGATGGCCGCACCGGGCATTTCGCTTGCCCGCGTCGGCGGGCTTATGATGAGCACCGCTCAATCAGCCGGAGTCACCCATGAGTCAAGCCGATCCGCGCGAGCAAACCGAGCCGGCGCAGGCCAACGAGCCGGTGGAGGAACGCGTGATCTACGAGGCCAACCCCGCGATGTTCCGGGCGCACCCGATCTGGTACTGCCTGGGCCTGCTGGTGATCGTCGCCGGGCCGGTCGTCGTGGTCGGCGCCACGCAGCTCGCCGAGGAGCTGGTCCTCCCCGTCGCGGGGGCGGGCCTGGGCATGAGCCTCGTCGGGCTCATCGCCATGGGCTGGTGGTGGCTTCAGACCAAGCGGACGACCTTCACCGTCACCAGCTCCCGCACCCGCCTGCGCCGCGGCCTGCTCTCTGTGCACATGACCGAGGTCTGGCATCGTCACGTGCGCAACGTCCAACTGACGCAGAGCGTCTGGGAGCGAGTCTTCGGCGTGGGCACGCTGAGCATCGCCGGCGCGGGCAAGGCCAGTTGGGACATCCAGGTCACCGGCCTGCCGCGGATCTACAAGGCCAAGGAAACCATCGATCAGTATCGGCTGGCGGTCAGTCACGAATCGAACTGATCGCGGCCTGGCGTGGGGAATGGCGCTGCGGCGTGGCGGTTGCCACGGCGTGAGCTCGTCCCGTCACAGCGTGCTTGGATCCGGCAGGGCCGCTTCACCCGCGTCGACACCGAATCGCGCCACGCCACGCTCGAGCTGCCCACGCCCGATGTGCGCCAGGCCAGCCTCGATCACACCAGCACCCGCGTCTACCGCATCGATCGTCGCGGCCTGTGGCACCTCGTCCCCGACGACGTCGCGAGCTCACGCTGCTCAACGAGGCGATGGCGCGAGCCGAGCAGGTCATCGCTGACGCCGCAGACGACGCGGCGCTGCTGCACCGCGCCCGGACACACGCCGAGCAGGTCAGACCCTGCTGGCCTACAACGCCAAGCTCACAGTCACGCCCTTCGCCACGACCTACCAACTTGCCGAGCCGGCGACGATCACCAATCCCTTCTGCGCCGACCAGCACCTGATCGACCGGCTACGCCGACAGATCGCCCGAAGCTGCGCCAGAGCCTGGTGAGGTTCCGCCACCACGTCAACGACTTGCCGCTGGACAGGAATCTCACACCCCGGCCTCGCTCACCATCCGCTCCGCACGCGCCAGCCAATCCGCGTTCACCCGCACGCCCCAGCCCGGCTCACCGCTGATCGCCACACGCCCGCCCTCCACCTTCAACGCCGGCTCAAACAACCCCCGCACCCAGTCACTGTCCTCGATGCAGAACTCGACGTACGGCCCGGCGTTCTCGATCGCCAGCATCAGGTGCACCGTGAACAGCGTCACCATTGACAGGTTCGCCGAGTGCGGCACGCACACCTTGCCCGCGGCCGCCGCCAGCCGCGCCACCCGCAACGCCCGTGTGATCCCGCCCACATAACACACATCCGGCTGCACGATGTCCACCGCGTCCATGCGGATCATCCGGCGCCACTGGGCCAGATGGTTGTCCTGCTCGCCGCCGGCGACGTCGAGCTCCAGCGCCGCGGCCACCTCGGCCGTCCACTCCAGCTCCCAGTAGGGGCACGGCTCCTCGAAGTGCACCACGCCGTGGTCCTCCAGCATGCGGCCAACCTCGATCGCCCGCGGCGGCGTGTAGCAACTGTTGGCGTCCACCAGCAGCCGCACGTCATCGCCCACCGCCTGCCGCACCGTCGGCACAAGAGCCTCGGTCCGCCCCGGCCAGGCGTC
The DNA here is from genome assembly GCA_007125385.1 of Phycisphaeraceae bacterium. Classification (GTDB taxonomy): domain Bacteria; phylum Planctomycetota; class Phycisphaerae; order Phycisphaerales; family Phycisphaeraceae; genus SKPT01. Next base: position 27,406 of record SLDI01000008.1, read on the forward strand.
CTGGTCGTGGCCCACCACCTGCCCGACGCGGATCTTGAAGGCGTTAAACCCGCGCTCATCACGCAGACGCGACAGGCGTGCCGCTTCATCCTCCGGCGTGATGGACCGGCTCATGCTCGATCCATACGCCGGCATCTCACGCCCCGTGCCGCCGAGCAGCGCCGCGACAGGTTGCTCGGCCGCCTTGCCCAGCAGGTCCCACGCGGCCGTGTCCACGCCCGCCAGCGCCCGGCAGACGTACGACCACGGAAACTTCAAGTTGGCCTCGATGCACCGGTCGCTGAGCGCGTCCAGGTCGGCGAGCCCCTCGATGCTCGCCCCCAGCCAGTGCGGCGCCACCTGCCGGTGCAGCACCTGGGCGGTGATGTCGGCGTTGAACGGTGCGACCTGCCCGTAGCCCTGCCGGCCATCGTCGGTGGTGAGCCGCACGATGGCGACGGCCCGCGTGGCGAACGTTTCGATGCGCTGGATCTTCATGCGGCCTCCTGATGCGGTGCCCCGGGTCAGAGGGTAGCCGAACAAGGCGGATCCACAGCTTCGGCCGCGACCGCTGGCCATCTGCGACGCCACCGGCTCCCGGCCCGCGAGGGCGTCGCGGCAGCATAAGCACGAATTCAACGTGGCTCGCACCGCGGCCGCCGCGTCGGCGAAGCGGCCCTCGATCGAGGTCCCCGACCATGGACCTCGGGAGTGGGCTTTAGCATACCCGGGGGTATACTGGGATTGGTCGAACAAGGAGCATCGCCATGTCGAAACCATCGCGTCATCTTGTCGCGTGCCTGATCGGATCGATCGCTGCCTTGGCGCTGGCAGCGGGTGCAGCCATCGCAGACGATTGGCTCGAGCAGCCGACCAGCATCCCCGGCAACTGGGAGCTGAAGGACGATCCGCTTCCGCCGCTGGCGGACATCCTGGATCGCCCTCGCGCGCAGGTGCCGGTCTATGGCCTGTACACCTGGGGCGGGGAGTACCGCGGCCACCGCCAGAGCATCAACGAGGTCGGCTTCACCACGATCCGTGTCAGCGGGCCGATGCAGGACGACACCATGCTCGCGCTCGCCGAGGACGGCCCGGACGTGCTCTTCACCCTCCAGCACGGGCGACGCAACCAGTTCGCGTCCGACGAAGCCTTCCTCGCCGCCTACCACGACCACGTCACCACCACGCTCCAGCGGTACGGGCCTGGCGGCAGCTTCTTCGACGAGCATCCCGACGCGCCGTACCGGCCGATCACGCAGTTCAACATCTGGAACGAGCCCAACTTCCACTACATGATCCCCAACGATCCGGACCGCACGCGCCAGGAACTGGAAGCCCAGCGCGAAGCCCTCTACGCGACGCTTCTGCCGGCGACCTACAACCTGATCAAGTCGGACTGGCCTGACGTGACGGTGGTCGGGTTCTCCGCCGGCGCGGCGGCCGCAGCGGAACGGCGTTTCATCCGCAACGTGCACGAGCTTAACGAGGATGTCGCCGAAGCCTACGACGTCGTCAGTTGGCAGCCCTACGTTCACCCCGCGCCGCCCGAGGCACACAGCATCCAGGGCTGGGGCACCTACTCCATCGCCCAGGGCGTGGACATCAATCGCCGGACGCTGGCCGAGTTCGGTCGCGAAGATACGCCCATCTGGTTCACCGAAATCGGCTGGCCGGTCTCCCACGAGGACGGCGGCCACTTCCCCACCTCGGGCAGCGATTTCGCGACGCCGGAGCTTCAGGCGGCCTACGTCACGCGACTCTACGCCCTGGCCATGCGCCTGGGCGTCGAACGCGTTCACATCATGTTCGCAACCGACACCGACGGATTCAACGGCGGGTTCTTCCTGCGCGACGGCAGTTGGCGGCCGTCCGCGTATGTCGCGCAGAACATGATCAACCTCATGCCCCAGCCCAGGCTCATCGACGCGCTCAGCGACGGTGAGGATGGCTACTACGCCTACCTCTTCTCCCCTGATGCCCAGGGCGGCGATCCGGTGCTGATGGCCTGGAACGTCGCCGGGCCGCGCACCGTGCAGATCGAGCTCGAAGGCCTTGATGAAGTCATCGTCTACGACATGCTCGGCAACGAGAAAATCTTGAGCGTCAGCGACGGCGTGCTCGAGTTGGAGATCGGGCCTTACCCTGTCTACACCCCGATCCCCGAGCCGGGCACGCTCTCGCTGCTCGGCCTCGTCGCGCCCATCGTCTTGAGCCGACGCGCGAGGCGGTAGACGAAGCTTCCAGTTCTTCATCCTCCGTCCACATCGTCACGTTGCGGGCCTGCTGCTGAACCCGCTCCGCATCCGGGTGATGCGTGCTGGGCGACACGAAAACCTTCCGGCTGGGCGTCAGCGCCAGCTTGCGCAGCTCGCCCACGATCCGCCGCACACCCCAGCCGATGTTCTCCCGCGCCAGGCGCAGGATCAGCGCCCGCAGCGACGCCATCATCTCCCGAGGCCGACCCACCCGGCCCACCTTCCGGCCACTGGCCTGGTCCCGCACCCAACGCCGATACGTCTTGACGCTCACGATCCCGATGACCTCATGGACCTCATGGCCCATCGCCGCGCCCAGCCGCCGCAACTGCGCGCGGTCCTCCGGGGCCAGGATCACCCAGCCGCCGCGAAGCCAGAAGGCCCGGCCTCACCAAAGCTGATCGCGGAAACGCCCTTAAAGAGCGCCTTCAACCCGATCGTAGCGTGTGCCACCGGCGTTGCACGAACCGCGCTGCCGCCCTCGATGAGCCAGCAGCGCCAGACCCGCCAGCAGCAGCGGTGCGGCACGGTGTTGTGGTGGTGGACGTGCATGGGCTAACATGGACGGACCACTTGTGCAGGGGCAGAAGATGCAGCAGGAATCGCCCGCCAGAAGAAGGTTTCTTGTCGCGGGGCTGGCACTGTCGCTGACCCTGGCCGCAGCGGCACCGGCCTGGGCCACGGGGGTGCTGGGGACGACGGACGAGATCAGCCAGTACGGCATCACGTGGACGTTCGACCGGGAGGTGGCCTATGGCCAGTTCGTCACCGGGGATTACTGGATCGCGGCCGACGAGGTGGTGGTCACGTCGGTGAGTCCGGAGCCGACCACGGTCAACGGCTGGCACGTGCACGGGTCGATGGTGAACCCGCCCAACGGCCGGCAGGCCTACGACTCGCGGACAACGCACTGGCGTCCGCCCTATCACGCGGATTACCTGGCCGAGGCGCCGATCACGCTCGGGCCCGACAGCTCGCTGGTGTCGACGGTGTCGCGTCAGCCGCTCGACGAGCCGCGCCGCCCGACGCTCTCGGACGCGGCGGTGCTGACGGTGCTGGGCGAGGCTCCGCCCGCCGGCTCGTTCCGCCCGGGGCTGATCGGCGACGAGAAGGTGCTCTACAACGTCAACGACATTCAATGGGACAAGCTGCCAGGTCTCGCCCCGCCGCCGTCGCTGCCGTCGGCGCAGCAGATTGCCGACAGCTACACCTCGCGCATGCAGCGGCCGTGGATCCTGCACGGCACGGGCTGGACGCATCGCCACATCATGCCCGAGAACAACAGCCCGTCGTATCACCAGAACGTGGCCCGGCTGCTCAGCAGCGCGGCCGTGCTGGCGACGATCGACTTCGACGGCCGGGAGGAGCTGGTGACCAACTACCTCCAGGTGGCGATCGACTATTACACGATGCAGCGCAATGGCCACGCGAGCGGCCGCCAGGGCGCGTACAACTACCGCTGGCCGACGATCTTCGCGGGAATCATGCTCGGCGACGACGAAATGCGCGACATGTGGAAGGACGGGACATACTCAACGCCGGGCTATCACGACGACAAGGTCTATTTCCTCGACGAACACTCCCGCGCCCCGGACAGTGAAATCCTCGATGGCCAGGACAGTTGGACCGCCTACAGTCAGCGCACGGGTGAGCGGCCGGTGCTCTATGGCGACGGCCACGAGGAACTGCACCCGGACGAGTGGGAGACGCTCATCCAGAACGGCGGGCGGTCGGAGACGTACCGGCGGATGCACAGCATCGCGATGGTGGGCTTCACCGTGGCGGCGACGGTGATGGAGGCCGAGGACCTGCTCGCCAATGAGGCGTACACCGCGTACGCCCGGCGTTGGATGTGGGAGACGGACGAGATCATCCTCGAATCTGGCGATGCGCTGCGCGCCGCTCACCCGCTTCAGACCTCGCGGACGGCGTTCGTCGACGAGATGTGGGACATGCACATCGATGACATGCCCCAGCTTCTGGGCGACATGAACCTCGACGGCACCATCGACACCGCCGACGTGGCGCCGTTCGTCCTGGCGTTGACGGATCGCGAGGCCTACATCGATCAGTACGGGATCGATCCGCGGCTCGTCGGCGACATCAACGGTGACGGCGTGTTCGACACCGGGGACGTCGCGGCCTTCGTGCAGTTGCTCGTCGGCGGCAGCGCCGGCTCCGCGGCCGCGCCGGAGCCCGGCAGCGCCATCCTGGTCGGGCTTGGCGGGCTTGCGCTGCTGGGCCGACGGCGAGCAGCGTGACGGGATTGCCGACAATCTGGCCGCGGCCGACGTATCAGCGATGCGCAACGGGTGGTCGAGGTGGCCAATGGAGGTATGCGATGGCGTTCTCCGTAACCCTGGCGATGCTGTGCGTGCTTGTCCTGGCGTTGGCGGTCCCCGCCGTCGCGGTGGAGCGGGGCGTGGTCGGTGTTTATGCCGACAACCCGCGATATCTCGCGATGGACGGCGAGGCGGTGTTCGCCATCGGGGCCACGCACCGGCACAGTTGGGCGCCGATCAGCCGGCCGAACGAGTTTGAGCTGCACCAGGATCTCGATCGCCTTGATGCCATGGTCCGCCGGGTGGGCGACGCCCGCGTGCGCGGATTCGTGCGCCTGGTGCCCTACGACCCGCTGAACCACCACCACGACGGGCCGGTGGAGCGCGTGCTCCAGCCGTGGCATCGGCTCGCCGATGGCCGATTCGACCTCGAACGGTTCGAGCCCGAGTGGGAGCAGCGGCTGCGCGCTTTTCTGGACGCGGCCCATGAGCGGCGCATCATCGTCTCGCTCGAGCTCTGGGACGACTGGTCCATCACGCGCGGCGAAGGCGGGGCGGCCGACCCCGGGCCGGGCCTGGGCTTCAACGGCCATGCGTTCAACCCCGACAACAACGTCAACTACGACGCCGACGTGCTGCCCGCGACGACCAGCGCCTGCGTGGCCCCCTTCTACCGCACGTTGCCCGAGCATGACGACATCCCGGCGGTGCTCGCGTTGCAGCAGCGCTACGCGGACCACCTGATCGACATCGCCGGCGGGTACCCCAACGTGATCTGGAACGTGGCCAACGAGAGCCGGGCGCCGCTGGCGTGGAGCCGGTACTGGGCCGAGTACCTGGCGGCGCGGCTGCCGCAGCGGCGGCTGATCGGCGACATGCCCTCGACGAACCGGCGCGACGGCCGGGGCGAGTGCGATGCGGAGCTGAACCCGGCCACGCTCGCGGTCGACGATCGCTACGGCTACGTCGACATCGCCCAGGCGGTGTCCCGCCACGAGTTCGGCGGGGACGTCATCGGCCAGGCGATCGACGGCGCCGGGCGCATCCGTCAATACCAGCAGGCGATGGCGGAGCGCGGCCGGGTCAAGCCGCTGGTGGTCTCCAAGGATTACACCAACACCGGCGACGAAGCGATCACCGTGCTCTGGTCGCGCTTCACCGGCGGCGCGGCGACGGCGCGGTTTCACCGGCCCTTCGGCCGAGTCGACTTCCAGGCCATCCCCGAGTTCCAGTATGCGGCCGCCGAGCGCCTGGCGCAGTTCGTCGCGGGCGTCGGCTTCAAGCGGATGCAGCCCATGCCGGAGCTGATCGCGTCCGAGCATGAGCACATCAACGTGCTCGGCGACGAAGGGCGGGAGTACGTCGTTCACCTTGTGGGCCGGCGCGATGCGACACGCCTGGGCCTGCATCTGCCGGCGGGCCGGTGGCGGCTTTCGTGGCATCAGCCGCACGCGGATGAGCCCGCGGTGCCCGAGGAGCAGGTGATCGACGCGGAGGAGGGCGCCACCACATCGATCGACGTGCCGGGCCATGCGCATGGCCTGGTGATGCACCTTGTCGACCATTGAATGTTCGACTTCACCCGGATGGGCCGTCCTCAGGGTGCCACGGCTTGACCGCGAAGCGGCAAGCCGTGCGATCGTCGGCAAGTGCGCGGCTTGCCCTTCGGGACAAGCCGTGGCACCGGACGACTTGGGGTTCATGCGACCATTCAAGGATCAATGTCAACGGTCGCGAATGCCTCCGCGCCGCGCGACCTGGCCAATGGCTTGCACGAGATGGTGCGGGGCGACCGGCTTGGCGACGTGAAGCTGAAAGCCGGACTGCAGCGTCCGCTGTCGATGCCCCGGCTCGGCATGGGCGGTCAAGGCGATCGCCGGCCGATCACTGCTGGGCAGATCGGTGCGCCGGCGGAGCGTCTCGATCAGTTCGTATCCATCCCGGCCCGGCATGGCGATGTCGCTGAGCAGAACGTGCGGATCGTACCGTTCCAGGACGTCGAGCGCTTCGTCAGTCGAGGCGGCGATCTCCACGTGGGCGCCGTGGTGCCGAAGGATGCGACCGAGCAGTTCCCGGGCGTCCGACTCATCGTCGACCACCAGCACGCGCAGTCCGTGAAGCGACTCGGCCCCGGGCTGTGTCGCCGGCGCCGGCGCTTGAGCCGCTGGCTGCGAGCCACACACCGGCAGCCGGACGAGGAAGACGGCGCCCTGGCCGGAGCCTGCGATTTCAACGTCAACGGTACCATCGTGCAGCTCGACGATGTGGCGGACGATCGCCAGGCCGATGCCCAGCCCGCGGTGCGAACGCGTGCTGCTGCTGTCACCCTGGCGGAAACGATCGAACACCTGCGGCAGCAGGTCGCTGTCAATGCCCTGGCCGGAATCCCGAACGCGGATCAAGGCGTCGCCGGCATCGCGCTGAAGGTCGATCCAGACCTCGCCATCGTCCGGCGCGAACTTCACCGCGTTGGCGAGCAGGTTCCACGCCACCTGCCGGAGCCGATCCGCGTCGCCGTTGACGTTCATCGCCGTCGTGCCCATGTTCACGTGCAGCGCGATGTTCTTGCGCTCGGCGGCGGGGCGGATGGCATCGACGGCGGCTTCAAGGACAGACCTGAGGCAGATCGGCTTGAGCTCGAGCCGGAGCTTGCCGCGGGTGATGCGTGAAACATCCAGCAGGTCCTCGATGAGCCTGGACTGCGCCTCGACGTTGCGTTCGATCACCGCCAGCCCGTGCTCGAGCGTCGCGGCGTCGGGCCGCTCGCTGCGCAGCAGGCGGATCCAGCCGAGCATGGCGGTCAGCGGTGTGCGCAGCTCGTGTGAGAGCGTCGCGAGAAACGCGTCGTCGAGTCGATTGGCCCGCCGGCGTTGGGCGTCGGCCTGGGCGGCGAGCGCGCGGCTCTTCTGGAACAAATCCACGAAGACGCTGACCTTGGCGCGCAGAACCTCGGGCACCACCGGCGCGAGAATGTAATCCACCGCCCCGAGCGAGTAGCCTTCAGCCAGGTGCACCTCGTCGGCGTGCGCGGTGATGAAGATGATGGGCGTGTGGCACGAGCCCATCCGCTGCCGGATGAGCGCCGCCGTCTCGAACCCATCCATGCCGGGCATGTGCACGTTCAGCAGGATCACCGCGAAATCCATGCGGAGCACCTGCTTCAGCGCCTCGCGGCCCGATGCCACGGCGACCAGGTTCTGGTTGAGATCCGCCAGCGCCGACTGAAGCGCGATCCGGCCGTCGTCACGGTCATCCACGATCAGGATATTCGCCTTGTCGCGGGGCGCGCCATCCCGCGAGGCTTCAACGTCGGGTGCTTCCATGGGGGGTCACCGGTACAGCCAGTTCCGCAGCATCGACAGCTTGCCCCCCGGGGCCAGACCATCGTGACCACGCTAAAACGCGCGCCCGCGGCTGGCAATAGGACCACGCCCCCTGTTGGGGTGGTGAATCGTCCCATGCCGATGGCCGGCCGCACGCTCAACGCGGCAGCTTGACGCCTCAGCTCCGCCACTTCGCGCTTGAGCGTCCGGGCGAGATCGGGCATCGGCGCGATCCATTGAAGCGGTGGGCTGGAGCCGCAGTACAAGCGAGCCGATCGTCCGGGGTGAACCGCGATATCCGGTAAACTGGGCTTGCGGGGAGTCGCTACCTTGCGGTCCACATGCCCCCGCAGACAGCGCTTTCGGGGCGAGTTCGCGTTCGGCGGGAAATCCTGGTTGACCGGAATCACACGATGCACCACGCACCCGCGAAGTGGAAGGCCGACTACGAGCGCGACGGCTATCTCGTCGTCGAGGACGTCCTGGACGCCGCGACACTGGCGAGCCTGCGCGATGCGATCGACGAAATCACGCGTGACCCCGACGCCCTGCCCGCTCACCTGCGCCGCTGGGTCGAGCTGGAGCGCGAGTACTTGGGCAACGCGTCGCAGGCGCGTTACAACGAGCTGGGCGTTGACGCGGTGGGCGCGGCGGTGCGCAACATCATGGAGTTGCCGCTGTTCTCGCCGGCACTGGCGGAGCTGATCTGCCACGAGCCGCTGCTGGACGTCCTTGAGGCGCTCTTTGGCACGCCGGAGTTTCACTTTCACAATTACAAGTGCATCATCAAGGCCCCCCAGGTGGGCTCGGCGTTCCGTTGGCACCGCGACCTGCCCTACCTGCGTCACAGCTCGGCGAACCTGATCACGGCGATGCTGTGCCTGGACCCGATGACCGAGGAGAACGGGGCGACCGTGGTGTATCCGGGCACGCACCGCATCGCCGAGGATGAGCAGAGCGACCCGGACATGGAGATCATGCAGCACGATCTGCCCGAGGATGTTCAGCCGGCGACGGTGAAATGTCCCGCGGGTGCGGCGGTGCTGTTTCACGTGAACATCATCCACGGCGGCGGGCCGAACCGCTCGGCCGTGCCGCGGCGAAACGTCATCGGCATCTGGGCCGGGCCGGACGCCTGGCCCGTCACGGCGGCGCGTTACGCCTACGGCGAGCTGATGCCGCGCAGCCGGGATCCCCAGCGCCGGCGACAGATGCGCATGACCTTTCCGCGACTGCCAGGGCCGAGATGACTCCCGCGGCAATCTCCGTGTCGGTCGTGATTGATGCCTCTCGTGAAAGGCAATAGCAGAAGGCGACCCGGCGCGCATGGCAGAGCCCGCCGGCGACATGCCAGCACGCCAAATCAAGCGCCGTATCGTCGCAACAGCGCCACGATCTCATCATGCCGCTGCTTCACCGCCCACGCCATCGGCTGGGCCCAGGGCTCGGCGTCCGGCTCGGTGGCGGGGGCGCCGCGCTGAAGCAGCAGCTTCACCACCTCGACACGGCCCCAGCGGCATGCCCAGCCAAGCGGCGTGCTCGCCAGCAGCTCGTCGCGCCCGTCCAGCCGCGCCCCGGCATCGAGCAGCAGCGTGGCGAATGCGGCGCGCTCCGCATCGCTGAGCCCATACTCCGATCGGCCGTAACGCCCGATCAGGCGGTGCAGTATCGTCGTGTTGAACCGCGTGCGTATATTCGGGTCGCACCGATCGAGCACCAGGCGGAGACACTCGGCGTTCCCGCCGCGCAGCGGCTGCTCGAGCATCTTGAACCAGCGACGGTCGTCGCGCGGCCAGTCGATCCGCTCCAGCGCCAGCCGCACCAATTCGAGGTCGCCGCCCTCCGCCGCGCCCCAGAGCAACTGCTCCGCGACGCTGTCGCCGGCAGGATGACCGGCGTCGCGCGGCTCGTGCTCGTCCTGTTCGAGCATCCGCCGACCAAGCTCCGTCTCCCGGTAGAGCCCGGCGGTGATCGGGTCCGCTCGTCCGCCGTACTGCTTGAGCAACGCGATCATGTCGTGCCGACGCGCGCCGTACGCCTGGAACACCGGTGAGCCGCTGGCCATCACCCGGGCGTTGGGATCGGCTCCGCCCTCCAGCAACATGCGGGCCATCTCATACCGCCCCAGCTTGGCACAGTGCCACAGCGGCATGCCCCACGAATCCACGCGCTGCTCAATCCCCGCCACGCGCATGCGCTCGTCGGGGCCAAGCCCCAGTTCCAGCAGCAGGGCGAGCATGTCCGCCCGGCCATGCTTGACCGCGATCGTCAGCAGCCCGCCCGGTGGATCGATCGGGTTGGCCAGGTCGCCCTCGGCATGCCGCGCCCGCAGCCAGTCGGCTTCGCCCAGCGCCACCGCGGCGCGCGGCGTCAGCTCCGCGCCGCGCCCGCGCAGCATCGTCGCCACCGCCGCGAACGCTTCGCCATCCGGCCCGTCACCCCAGCCGCCGCCGACCGCCCGATCCAGCGGGGTGCGATCCTCCATGTCGCGCCGCTTCACGTCCGCGCCCTGCGCCAGCAGCCAGCGCACCATCGGCTCGTTGAGCGCCTCGCACGCCACGTGCAGCGGCGTGCGCCCCTCGCGATCGCACGCCCTGATCAGCGACGCATCCGCTTCGAGCAGCGCAACCGCCTGCGCGTTGCCGGCCTCCGTGCGCGCCCGGATGGCCGCGTTCAGTTCGTCCTGCGCCGGGCTCACCGTGGCGTTGGGGCAGCTCATCGCCTCACGCCGCGCCTGCTCCGCCTCGTCGAACAGCGCCGCGATCGCCTCCAGGCCCCGGTCGCGCGCCATCGCGGCCGCGGTGGTCGCATCGCGGTGCGGATAGATGCCGATGTGCGGATCGGCGTCATGGGCGAGCAGCACGCGCACCATGGCCTCGTCGCCGTTGAGCACCGCCAGGTGCAGCGCCCGCTGCTCGCCGTGGCCCGGCCGCTCCATGTTGACGAGCTCCGGCCGGCGGCGCAGCACGTCACGCACCGTCGCCGCGTCGCCGCGCGCCACCGCGTCGCACAGCCGCGTGGCGTTGACACCGTCGACATACGCCTTGAGCTTGGGCCAGCTCTCAAAACCATACGCCCGGGCGAGCGTCAACTGGGCGTCGTGCAGCGCGAAGCGGGCCGGGTCAGCGCCCCGGTAGTGCCGGCGCACTTCCGCCACGACGTCCGCATCGCCGGCGCGGAACGCCTGGAGCAACTCCTTTGCCTGTCGCTTGAGCTGGTCGAGATCGGGTCGGTCGCGCAGCGACCGCGTGGGAAGGGTCATGATGACCTCCTTATCAGGTGCTGCCCGGTGTCCGCGTGCTCGGGCGGAAGGAGGATCACCACGATCCGTCAGGTTGTGCAGGCAAGCCGGCCAGGTGGACGCAGTCCTTCCCGCGGACACAGCGGCGTCCTGACACGCCGGGCTGAAAGTAGCCGATCCAGTCGTCGAAGGCAAGCGGTTTTTCGCAAGCCGCGAGAACCCGTGCGAACCCCCGCCACTTGCATTCCCGCCCCAATGCTGGCATCCTCGGAGCCCCTCAGCGCCAGGAAACGCCTGCATGCCGCCTTACCATGCTCCGCTGCTTCGCCGCTTCACCCGCGACCACCTGCCGACGTTGCACCGCGCCGCCGACGGGCCCGCGGCCTTGCGGCTGATCGAGCGCATCGTCGCCACCGACCGCTACAACAGCTTCGACCGCTTTCACGAAACCACCGCCACCCTCACCACCGCCTACGAACGCGCCGGCGCCGACGTCGAGGTCCATCCCGTGCCCACCGGCGGTCGCCTCGGCTCCGGCCGATGGATCATCCACGAAGCCGCCGACGTCCACACCGCCCGCCTCGAGCTCGTCAGCCCCCAGCAGCAATGCCTCGCCGACTGGCGCGACAACCCCTGGCACATCGTCCAGTGGTCCGCCGCCACCCCGCCGACCGGGCTGCGCGGCGAGCTGGTCGTCATCGACGACCGCGAGCAGATCGACCGCCTGCGCCCGGGGCGGCTGCGCGGCCGCTTCGTCCTGACGCGCCTCGACGCCCGCCGCGTCCTCAAGCCCCTGGCCGACGCCGGCGCCGCCGTCGTCATCTGCGATCGGCCCGTGCCCAACAACCCCGACGCCGTGGCCTGGACCAAGTTCGGCTGGGGCGGCATCGACATGGAGTGGGGCGCCACGCGCATGGTCGGCTTCGCCATCTCCGCCAACCAGGGCCGGGCCCTGCGCCAGCTCCACGCCGAGCACGCCCAGCTCCTCCTCCGCGCCCGCGTCGACGTGCGCCGCTACAGCGGCAGCCACGACGTCGTCAGCGGCATCATCCGCGGCGCCGCCGACCAGGACGACGAGGTCTGGGCCATCGCCCACACCGCCGAGCCCGGCGCTCTCGACAACGCCTCGGGCGTCGCCGCCTGCGTCGAGATCGCCCGCCTGCTCAACCGCCTCATCGACGACGGCGTTCTGCCCCGGCCGCGACGCTCCATCCGCTTGGTCAACGGCTACGAGTGCTACGGCTTCTTCGCCTACCTCGAAAACGTCCGCCGACTCCAGCCGCCGCTGGCCGGCGTCAACCTCGACACCCTCGGCGCCCGCGCCGCGGTGTGCGACGGCCGGCTCTCCTGGCACGCCACCATCCCCATGTCCGCCTCCTTCGTCGACCGCGTCGGCGACCTCATCCTCCGCCAGGGCCTGCGCCTGGCCGACACCGGCCACCGCCTGAGCCGGCGAGAGTTCGTCTCCACCATGGACACGCTCATCGGCGATCCGAAATACGGCTTCCCCTGCCCCTGGCTCAACACCCACTTCAAGAAAAAGGGCCACTTCGACGCCTACCACAGCTCCGCCGACACCACCGACCTCATCGACCCGGCCGCCCTGGCCAACCAGGCCGCCGGTGTCGCCGCCTACCTCTACTGGCTCGCCGACGCCGGCACCGACGAGATGCTCGAGATCGCCGAAGCCGAGACGCGCCACTTCGTCCACGCCCTGGCCAAGGCCTCGCCCGCCCAGGCCCGCTACCTGCGCGACCAGCACGACGTGTCGCTGGCCCGCCTGCAGCGCTGGATATGGAGCGGCGACCGCGCGGCCGTGCTGGACCGGCTCGACGCCTGCCGCCAGCGCGTCGCCGGGGCCGGCCGCAAGGCCAAACCCAGCGCCACGCGCCCGCGGCACCCCGTGCCGCGCCGCACCGCGCCGCTCACCCCCACGCTCGAGAACACGCCGCCGCACCTCGCCAAAACCATCCGCGAATCCCGCCTGCGCGACTGGGCCCTGTTCTGGGCCGACGGCCGACGCGACCTGACCCGGATCCGCGACGCCTTGAGCGTGGAGTACGGCCGCGAGGTCACGCTCGAACAGGTCGACGCCTTCTTCCGCGCCCACGTCGAGCTGGGCTACGTTGAGCTCGCCGAGCCGGCCCGGATGCTCAGCAAGGCCGCGCTCGTCCGCGACCTGCGCGCCCTTGGCCTCAAGCCCGGCATGGACGTGATCGTTCACAGCTCGTTGTCGCGCCTCGGCCACGTCGTGGGCGGCGCCGACACCGTCGTCGACGCACTGCTGTCGTGTCTCGGGCGCTCGGGGACGCTGCTGGCCCCGTCGTTCAACCATCGCCAGGCCTCGCTCTACAACCCGCGCACCACGCCCACGATCAACGGCGCCATCGCCGAGGCCGTCTGGCGCCGCCGCGACGCCCGGCGCAGCGACCACCCCACGCACGCGGTGGCCGCCATCGGCCGCCGTGCCGCCCACTACACCGCCGACCACGCCCGGCGCGGCATCTGGGCCGCCGAGAGCCCCATCGGCCGGCTCATCCACGAAGGCGGCCACATCCTCTCCCTGGGCGTCGACCACACCACCACCACCGCCATGCACGTCGCCGAAATCGCCGTGCCCTGCCGATGCATCAGCCAGTTCGGCGAGCGCGACCGCGTCGTCGCCGACGACGGCAGCGTCAAGGTCGTCGCCTCCCTGGCCTGGCGCGACGGGCGATGCCCGGTCGACGGCAGCGAGCTCGACGCCGCCATGCGCCGCCACCGGCACCAGCGCCGCGGCCGCGTCGGCCACGCCGAGGCCACCCTCGTCCAGGCCGACGCCGTCTACCGCGCCCGCATCAACCAGTTGCGCGACGTCTGCCCCACCTGCACCATCCGCCCCAAGCTGCCGCGCAGCCGCACGAGCCGCGCGTGAAGCCTTCGTGGCTTCCGTGCGTAGCGGTTGGGTGCCACGGACAAGCCGAGTCCGCGGAGCTTGTCAGTGCGGGATGACGTGACGGCCCCACCACGCCCCCCGACACTGACAAGGCCGCGGACGGCCTTGTCAGTGGCACCCAACGCCGTGAACGATTCGGCGGCGGCGCTAATGTAGGGTAGGTAGAGCGAAGCGAAACCCACCACGATGCTCGTAGATCCAAGGCAAGACTGGTGGGTTTCGCTTCGCTCTACCTACCCTACATCAATCGTTCACGGCGTTGCGTGGCACCCGCGCTCCACCCGTGGCTGCAACCCGTCGCCCCTTCAGGCCGATCCCTGCGATCCCGGATCAACCGACAAAAAAAAGCGGAGGCGTCGGACGCCTCCGCTTGCGTGCGCGGGATGTACCCGGGTGTGACTCAGTGGTTGCGGCGGATGCCGCCGGCACCGCCGGCTCGCGGCCGGGGCGTCGCCGGGGCGACCTCGCCGGAAATATTGGCCTCGAAAGCATCGCTGGGCGGGGTGGCGATGGGCACCGGGGGAGCCGGCCGCTCGATCATCCGGTGCACGTAGCGCGGCGCCGTGATGACGAACGTGATGCCCGTCCGGCCGCGGTAGTAGTAAATCGACGCGTATCGGCCTTCGATCCGATCGCCGATCTGGGTCGAGCCGGTGCCGGTGCGACCGCCGCGGCCACCGATGCCGCCGCCGCCGCCGCGCCCGCTGCGCCCGCTGCCGCCGCTGCCGACACGCTCTTCCCACATGCCCGGCTCGCGATACCAGATCTCCGGCTCGACGCTGGAGATGATGATGTCGGCGATCTCGATGGCACGCTCACCCTGGAGGAACGCCTCGTCCGTCTCGTCGTCGCCCCCGCGATTGCCTCCTCGGCCGCCGGTACGTCCGCCGCTGCGGCCTCCTCCGATCCCGCTGCCGCCTCCGATCCCGCTGCCGCCGCCCGAACCACCGGTCAGGCCAACCTCCGGCGGCTCGATGAACTGCGGCGTGTCCATGAGCAGGTTCGTGATGTTGTAGTGCCGCTGCACCATCCGCGCCGGCTGGTTCGCCTGCTCGAAGGTGATCACCTCCGCATACCAGTCGGTGTAGTCGAAACGCAGCTCCTCAAAGCCCGTGGCCTGCAACCGCCGCACAAGCAGCTCCAGCATCTGGTCCGCACGCATCGGCGGCAGGGTCTCCGGCAGCGCCGTCTGCTGACGCGGACGCACGCCCGCCTCCATCTCCAGCATCTGCCAGTTCACCAGCATCGGGATACCGGTGGCCTCGCCGAACCGCTCGAACGCCTGCTGGAACGTGCCGCTGAGATCCACCTGCACCGTCCGGTCCAGCAACTGATCGACCGTCGGCTGCTGCTCCGCCGCCACCTGCGGCTGCTGCTGAAGCTGCGCCTGGGCGCCGGCGGCGAGACTGACCGTCACGGCCAGGGCCAACCCGCCAACTGTCCACTTCTTCGGAGTCCGCATCACATCTTCTCCTGCATGGGGTGCACCGGCCGTCCCACGAGCCCGGACCGATGGCCGCGCTCGCAACTTCCCCCCCGATGGGGCCGCCGCTTGCCCAGTCCATCCTACTTCACCCGCCGCAGCCGTGTCAACCAGAACCCCCGTCTCGTGCTGCGGCGGCTACCTTCCAGCAGCCGATTCGCTCCGACTGCTGCCGCCGCTGCCACCACCATCTATATCGTCCACGTCCACCCCCGGGTTCGCCCTGTTTTCATCCTCCGCCTCCCCGGCCGCCCACCGCCGGACCCGCGGCAACACCACCTCCACCGCCAGGATCCGCCCGCACGCCGCCAACGGAATCGCGATCAGCATCCCCAGCAGCCCCGCCAGCAGCCCGCCCACCAGCACCGCCAGCAGCACCCCCAGCGGGTCCATGTTCGTCGCCTGCCCCTGCACCAGCGGCTCCACCAACCAGTTGTCCAGGCCCTGGGCGACCATATAAACAACGCTGGGCCAGACGATTACACCCCAAACGTCGAACCCCGCTCCCGCGCCCGTCACCGCCTCGAGCCACGCCAGGCCCACCGCCACCGGCCAGGTGATCGCCACCGCGAAAGGCACGAGGTTCAGCGCCCCGCCCACCAGCCCCAGCACCAGCCAGTAGGGCACGCCCACCAGCCACCACCCGCTGCTGAGCACCACCGCCACCACGGCCGCCTGCACCACGCGGCCGCGAATGAAAGCCGATACCGCTGCGTCCATCTTGCCCAAAATCGCCAGCGTCTCGGCCCGGTGCCACGCCGGGATCAGCGGCACGAACCACGCCAGCATCCGGTCGAACCGCCACAGGAAGAAGAAGAAGCAGAAGCAGACCACCACCGCCGCGATGGCCAGGTAGCTGGCCCACCCGAGCGTCGTGCCCACCACGCCGATGCCCACGTCCAGCCACTGCCACGCCAGCGCCCCCAGGGCCTGGAAATCCAGCGTCAGCGTCCCGTCGGGCCCGGTGGTGAGCACCCGCTCGCGCACCTCCTCGTCCAGCCGGCCGATCATCGCCGCCAGGTCCAGGCCGAAAGACTCGGCGATCTGCCGGACGTACTCGGGCAGGTTTGCCACCAGCGCCGCCGTCTGCCGCACCAGCCGCGGGCCGAACCACCCCACCGCCAGCCCCGCCGCCACCAGCACGCTCAGCAGTAGAACCGCCGCGGACACCGGCCGCGGCACGCGCCATCGCCGCTCCAGCCAACGCGCCGGCGGCGTCAGCACGTACGCCAGCACCAGCCCCACCAGCACCGGCAGCAGGATCGGCCGCAGCAGGTACAAGAGCCCGACGATCGGCGGCAGCGCCAGCATGAGCACCAGCAGCACCACCAGCACGACCAGCAGGCCCTGAAACCACTTGCGATGCCAGACTGGCGTCTCGACGGGCGGCATGATCGCCAATGCGATCTGCCACGAAATCGTCCGTCGAGGCTGGGCCGACCGCACCTTCGTGGACCGGCACGTGGCCTTCAAGCGGGGCAGAA
>SLDI01000476.1:0-17422 GCA_007125385.1 Phycisphaeraceae bacterium
GTGGCCACCGATTACTGGAGCGGGGAGCCGATAGTCATCGAGGACGGCGACCTGTTCCAGGCCATGAAGGCAAGCATGGCCGTTCCCGGCCTGTTCGCGCCGGTGCGCGACGATGACCGCAGGCAGCGCTCGACGCCGAAGCGGGTGGCGACCATCTGCTGGGTGGCGATCTCGTGGGCGGTGCCTTTGCGCATGACGCCGCCGTGGCCGCAGTAGAGATCCTCGGTGTTTTCGCGAACGACGTCGAAGTCGATGTCGGCGGGGTTGGTGTCGCGCAGCGGGGTGCGCACGCCCGGGTAGAGTCGGACGGGGCGGAGGTTGATGTACTGGTCGAGGGCGAAGCGGAGCCTGAGCAGCAGGCCCTGCTCCAGCACGCCGGGGGGCACGTCCGGGTGGCCGACGGCGCCCAGGAGGATGGCGTCGAAGGCCCGCAGGGCGTCGAGCTCGTCGTCGTCGATGACCTTGCCCGTGGCGAGGTAGCGGCCGCCGCCGTAGTCGAAGGTGTCGGTGGTGTGGTCGAGTGTTTCGGCGGTGGCGGCGGCGTCGAGGACGCGGAGGGACTCGTGGACCACTTCCGGACCGATGCCGTCGCCGGGGATGACGGCGATCTTCAAAGCCATGACAAGCTCCCTTGGCTGTGGGCGAGCGGGATAGCAATATCACGCCACGGCCGGGCCGGCAAATCGGCCGCAGGACTTGGCCGGCTTCTGCGGCCTGTGGCGAAAGGTTGCTCGGGGCGCGGCGTTGGCCCCGGTTAAGCCGACCCGCGATCCAGCCGACACTGGGGGAAAGCCGTCGCCGCGCCCGGCCCGCGGGCGCCTGGATTGGGGCGAAGCACCGGATGGCCAAAGCCAACGTCAAGAACGACCTCGAGCTCTACCTGGGCCAGATCGACCGCACGCCGCTGCTGACCGCCGAGCAGGAACGCGAGCTGGCGCGGCGGATCATCAACGAGAACTGCCCCGAGGCGCGCGAGCACATGGTGCGGGCGAACCTGCGCCTCGTGGTGAACGTGGCCAAGCGCTACACGAACCGAGGCCTGCCGTTGCAGGACCTGATCGAGGAGGGGAACCTGGGCCTGCTCAAGGCGGTCGAGGGCTTCGACCCCGACCAGGGAGCCCGGTTCTCGACCTACGCGTGCTGGTGGATCAAGCAGGCGATCAAGCGGGCGCTGATCAACGCCGTGCAGCCGATCCACATCCCCGCGTACATGGTCGAGCTCATCGCGCGGTGGAAGAAGGCGGCGCGGGACCTGGAGGAGGACCTCGGCCGCCAACCCTCGGTCCACGAGCTGGCCGAGGCGATGGAGCTGCCGGTCAAGAAGGTGCGGATCATCCGCAAGGCGGTCAACGCCTACCAGCGTCCGGCGCAGAGCGGCTACAGCCGCGCGGGCAAGGCCGGCGGCGGCGGCGACGACGACGGCCTGATGCTCGAGGAGATGTTCGCCGACCCCAGGACCGTGCCCCCGGACGAGCAGGTGCTCCAGAGTGACGAGCTGAAAACCATCAGCCTCCTGCTCGACGCGATCGACGACCGCGAGGCGACGATCCTGCGGCTGCGTTACGGCCTGGACGGCAGCGAGCCGTTGACGCTCAAGCAGATCGGCGAGGTGGTGGGCCTGACGCGCGAGCGTGTGCGGCAGATCGAGCAGGCGGCGATCCAGAAGCTGAACCAGCGGATCAACAGCCGCCGACCGCTCTGGACCGTGCGCGTCAATGCGGCGCGGGCGTGAGGCGGATCAGATCGTTTTCGCGAAGCGGCAAGCCGCTCGGGCCGGTGGACGCACGGCTTGCCCTGCGGGTCAAGCCGTGGCACCCGGCCGCCCGAGCCATTTTCTGAATCCGGATTATTCAATGCGCACGAGGGTTTCGCGTTCCGTGGAACCGAAGAGCCCCAGGGCGCGTGTGCGGTGGACGGTGGTCTTGCGCACGGGGCCGATCTCGTGGCCATAGATGGTGTCGACTTCGACATTGACGCGGGCGAGGCTCAGGTGCAGGTCGTGCCGCTCGCGCAGGCGGTAGCCATCGACGCGGCCGATGGGGGTGTCGAAGGCGCCGACCTCGACGAGCTCGAGCTCGATGCTGCCGCTGCCGCCGGCGCGCCGCGAGCCGTCGGCGAGGCGGTAGACGTTGATCTGGAACTCCTGCCGGCGCACCTCGCCCACGTGCATCCGGGCCGGGACGATGGTCGCGGCCGGCTCATAGACGACACGGACCTGCTCGAGCAGGTCGATGGTCCGCGGGATCGCGACGTTGCCCTGGTCGTCGCGCTCGAGCGAGGTCTCGCGCAGGCTCTGGACCTCCATGAGCATCTGCCCGGGCGCGGTCCCGCCGTTGTCCTCATCGGAAGCCCCGGCCTCGGCGTCGGCGGGCAGCGGCGTGATGCTGAACGCGACCTGCTCGCCGGCGAGCGGGCCGGCGTCGACGCGGTAGACGCCGGCCACCGGCTCCTGGCCGAAAGCGTTGCGCAGATCCACCGGCTGAGGCGGGTCGTCGCGCGCCGCGCCCGCGAGGCCGTCGGCCGCGCACCCGGCTGTCGCCAGCAGCGCCACGCCGAGCAGGGCCGCCGTCAACGTGTGTTGTGTCGTGTGCATGGGGGTGCCTTGCCTGGCCCGGTGCGTCCGTGCGCCGCGGCGCCGTGGCCGCGGGGGCCATACACTGTGGCCCGCGCACGAAGGCAATTGTAGCGCGCCGACGGGATGCGGACATGCCACTGAACGCCTGGATCACGCTCGCCACCATCGTGTTGATCGTCGTCGCGCTGATCCGGCGCGTCGCCGGGCCTGATCTGATCCTGCTCGGGGCGCTGGCGCTGCTGACGGTGCTGGGTGTGGTGGCGCCCGCGGACGCGGTGGCGGGCTTCGGCAACGAGGGCCTCGTCACCGTCGCGGCGCTGTTCATCGTCGTGGCCGGGCTGACGCAGACCGGGGCGATGACCATGATCGTCCAGCCCATGCTCGGCCTGCCGCGATCGGTGGCTTCGGCGCAGGCGCGGCTGATGATCCCCGCGGCCGGGCTGAGCGCGTTTCTGAACAACACGCCCGTCGTGGCCATGCTCATGCCCGTGGTCAGCGACTGGTGCAAGAAGACGGGCATCAACCCCTCCAAGCTCTTCATCCCGCTCTCCTACGCCGCGATCCTCGGCGGCACGTGCACGCTCATCGGCACGTCGACAAACCTGGTGGTCAACGGCCTGCTGCTGGCCGAGCCCGAAACGCGTGGCATCACCATGTTCGAGATCGCCTGGGTCGGCGTGCCGCTGGCCGTGCTCGGCATCGCCTACGTCGTGCTCGTCGGCCGACGACTGCTGCCGGAGCGCGCCGGGGTGTTCGGCCTGGACGCCGACCCGCGGCAATACACGGTGGAGATGATGGTGCCCCCGGGCAGCGCGCTGGCGGGCCAGAGCGTCGAGGCCGCGGGCCTGCGCCACCTGCCCGGGCTCTACCTGGTCGAGATCGAGCGCGACGGCGAAATCCTCCCGGCCGTGGGGCCCGAAGCGATCCTGCACGAGGGCGACCGGCTGGTGTTCGCGGGGATCGTCGAGTCGGTCGTGGACCTGCGCAAGATGCGCGGGCTGGAGCCGGCGACCAACCAGGTCTTCAAGCTCGACGCCCCGGCGACGCAGCGCTGCCTGATCGAAGCCGTCGTCTCGCCGTCGTGCCCGATCGTGGGCAAAAGCATCCGCGAGGGGCGCTTCCGCTCCAACTACAACGCGGCCGTCATCGCGGTGGCGCGGCATGGCGAGCGGCTGAAGCAGAAGATCGGCGACATCGTCCTCCAGGCCGGCGACACGCTGCTGCTGGAAACCTATCGCAGCTTCGCCGATCAGCAGCGCAACAGCCGCGACTTCTACCTCGTCTCGCGGCTGGAAAACTCCGCCCCGCCGCGCTTCGAGCGGGCATGGCTGGCGATCGCCATCCTCGCGACGATGGTGGCGCTGGTGACCATCGGCGTGCTGACGATGCTCCAGGCGGCGCTGGCGGCGGCGGTGCTGATGATCGTCACCCGCTGCTGCACCGGCGCCGAGGCCAGGCGGGCGATCGACTGGCCGGTGCTGCTGGTCATCGGCTCGGCGCTGGGCATCGCCGAGGCCCTGCGCGCCAGCGGCGCGGCGACGGGCACGGCGGCGACGTTCATCAACTTCGTCGGCGACCACCCGCTGCTGGTGCTCATCGCCGTGTACGTCATGACCTCGATCTTCACGGAGCTGATCACCAACAACGCGGCGGCCGTGCTGGTCTTCCCCATCGCGTACGCGGCGGCGGGCGCGATTGAGGCGAACTTCATGCCCTTCGCCATCGCGATCATGATCGCCGCCAGCGCCGCCTTCTCCACACCCATCGGCTACCAGACCAACCTCATGGTCTACGGCCCGGGGGGATACCGCTACACGGACTACGTGCGCGTGGGCGTGCCGCTGAACGTCGCCGGGCTTCTCGTGACGGTCGCCATCGCGCCGCTGGTGTGGGGGTTCTGACCCGATTGGCTGCGGGAGAGACCGCGCCATCCGCCCCCCTCCCCCCGGGGGGCCGGGGACGCCCTTGGCACCCGCCACGCCCTCGCAACGACTGGTCGACAAGGCTTACGTGAATCGGGGTGACTGGATTCGAACCAGCGACCTCACGCCCCCCAGGCACTTCCAGTGCCCGCCCGATTGCACCGTAACCCGATAAACGACAGGGTAGTAGCGAATCACGTCCTGTGCAACTGTTGCGCCGGCCTACCCGCGTTTTCGGCCCCGTGCGGACAGGCTACCCGCGTCGAACGTGTAGCCTACCCGTCGCCTGTGCGGCAGGGCCAAGGGCTGCTCACGATAGGCACCGCCTTCCTTGTTCGCGTCGTGCCCCGGACGGACGTGGCGATGTCGTTGACGTGGCGATGGGCCTCTGGGGCTTGCCGATCCACGTTAACTTTACCGCAAGAAAGCCGGCAACGGTGCAGTCGCCCCCGATGTCGCAGCAAATGCAGATCAGTCTCCGGCGTAACAAGAGCTTCGCCCACCAACGGCAGCGTCAGTGCCGTTGGCGTTGACGTGGCGAAGCTTGTCATGACCCAGTACATCTGCCTGATCGACGTTGGCGAAGATCTACGCCCGATGAAGGAGGCGAGCTTCGGCGACGAGGATGTCTGCCCGCGGCTGCTCGGCGGCCCCTCGGACCTGAATAAATGCCAATGGCGATCGGCGGCGCTCCAAGTCGACGTCCGAGGCGTCCGCCCAAGAGGTACGCCGGCGTCTGGCCAATTCGTGAGATGGTGGATAGCTGCCCTGCGGGAGGATGGCGATTGACGGTCGGTTGACGGGCTGTAGGTGAATGGCGCCCGTGTTACGGGAAGCAGGCCTATGCCTCGGCAACAGCGCCGGCGGCAGCGGTGTTGGGGTGTGCCAGCCGCCGCTTTGGTAGGCTTGCCAGCCATGTCGGGGAAAATGATGCTCGAGCGACCGAGTTGACGCACACGCCGGACATCATGTCCGGCATGATTGACGGCGCAAACGCATTTGCAGCGACAGGCATGTCAGCCACTGAAGACAGCCGTACGACGAGATTCTCATGAAAAAAACGCCGTTGTGTGATTGAAGATGTAGTTTGTGTCGCATCGGCGACTCGGTGAGCAACATCATCACGCCGCTGAACCCCTACCTCGTGATCATCCTGGTGTTCGTGCGGCGGTACGTGCCCCGCGGGGGCGTGGGGACGCTGATCGCGACCATGGTGCCTACACGGTAACGTTCGCGATCGCGTGGGCGCTGCTGCTGGCCTGGATGGTGCTGGGCCTGCCGCTGGGGATGGACGGCGGGCTGTGGTATGACGTGATAGGGGCGGGGTGAGGGGGCGAGACGGTCTTGCGATCGCCCTGGAATTCCGCGTAAGGGCCTTGTGATCGCCGCCGAGACTTTGTATGGTGAAATTGAGGGGCCAGCACGGGGTTGGTTCGGATCTGGGCGGTGGCGTAAGCGGGGGCCATCATGTCTGGAAACGCAATGCAGGTGTGTTGTAGCAGTGTCATGCTGCTTGTGGCCGCGATGGCGATGGCGGGCGGCGGCGCCGCGGCCGAGCCGACGCCGGCGCACTGGCTGGAGCCGGTGGACGGGCACTGGGTGTTTGATACGCACTTCTGGTCCACGGATCCGCACTACCCGGACGCGGATAATCCCGAAGCGGGTGATCGATACTTCGTCTACATCGATCAGCCCAGCGATGAGCCCTACACGGTGACGGTCTGGACGAGTTGGAACAGCGGGGTGTTCGTGGCGGGGTTGCACGTCGGCGGCGACGCGCGTTTGCTCGCGGAGCGCCGCATCAACTTCGACGGGCCGGTGACTGTCGACGGAGAGATCGAGTTCGACGATGCGCTGCTCGCCGCGCACGGCGACCAGACGATCGGCGGCGCCGGGCAGATCATCCTCAACGACGGGCGCATTACGTCGGGCTCCAGTTCAACGGTCGAGCTGTTGGCAGGCCTGACGGTGCGGTCGGGGCTCTCGTCGCGGACAGCGGTGATTAACGGTGCGGACAATCACGGGCTGATGCTCGCCGAGGGGCTCGGGGAAATCGCTCTGGGCCTGATTTCGCGCAACTTCGGCACGCTGCAAGTGCGCGACGCGGGGTCGATGTCCCTCGGCACGGTGGTCAACCATGGGCAGATTCTGCTTCAGGACGACGGGCTGCTGTTGCTGAGCGGCTCGTTCCGCAACGAAGGCGCGATGTACGCCAGCGGCGGAATGGTGCATCTGCCGGGCGAGCACCGCTTCGCGGACCTTGGGGCGTTCGACTTCGCCCAGGCGGACGTGGTGTTGACCGGTGAGCTGGACAATGAGAACGCCGTGTCGCAACTGGACGCGAGCACGGGTTCGTGGATGCTGCACGGCCAGGCCCGCATCCGCGGGGGGACGATCCGGTCGGTGGAGGGGGCGCGATGGATCATCGGCGCGCACGAGCTTCCCCCGGGGCCGGGGATCAGCGTGCGCAATGCGTTCTTCGAGGACGTGGTGGTCGACGCAGATGTGCTTGTGCGTCCGGAAATGGAGCTGCGTCTCAACAGCGATCTGCATCTGACGAGCGGTGCGGAGCTGACGCTGTCCGAGCCCCACCTCAGTGGTGCGGCAGAGTTGTTGTCGAGCGTGGACGAGGCGCGGATCACCGGCTCCGGGACGATTGTGCTCGATGGGAGCACCACGTCGACGGCGCTGCGGCCGCGGCGGCACCACACCGCCCAGACGCTCATCATTGGGCCGGACATCACGGTGCGCACCGGCGAGGGCAGCGGCTCGCTCGGCGGCAGGCTCTCGCCGCGCAGCTCGTCCAACAGCGGTCACGTGATCAACGAAGGCACCGTGCTCGCGACGACGCCCGGCAGCGAGTTGTACGCCGGCTACGGGCTCGTCGACGCCCAGCAACAGTTCACCAATCGTGGACTGATGCGCGTGGACAACGACAGCCTGCTGCGGTTGCAGGGCAACTGGCAAAACGAGGGCGTGATCGAACACCATGGCGGTACGCTCATGCTCGCCGGCGCCTTCACCACGGACGGCCTGGGGCAGATCGTCCGCACCGGTGGAACGCTGCTGCTGGAAGGGGTGTGGGACAATCGCGGGCACACCGTCGTGCTGGATGACATGCTCGGATCGGTCCGGTTTACCGGCCGGTTGCCTACCGGCACGATCCGGGGCGGGCGGATCGCGTCTTCAGGCGAAGCGCGGCTGTCCAGCGAGCCCGAAAGCGAGGCGAGCTTCGACGGCGTGGAGTTGGCGCTGCCGATGTACGCGGGCATCGATTCGCGGGTGACCCTCGCCGGCGACATCTACCTGGACGATGTGGCGCTGCTGCTGGGCGTCGGCGAGCGCGAGCGCGACACGCCATGGAATGTCCTGAGGCTCGACGGCGGCGAGATCGGCGGCCGGGGCGAGATCCACTTCTACCCCGAGCCGGACGATGGCCCCGGCAGCGTGGCGTACAACCTCATGGACGTCTACGGCCCGACCGTGCTCGGGGCAGACATCCACGTGCGCGCCGATCACGGGATGCTTGTAATCGATCTGCGGCGCGATTGGCTGGTCAACCGAGGGCGGATCAGTTTCGATCAGCCGGGGCGCGAGCTCTCCATCCGCGGCGGGCCGATCTCCATCGGGGGCCAGCCGGGCGTGTTCTGGCGCGAGTTTCACAACGAGGGGGTGATCAAGGTCGGGCCCGGCTCGACGTTGCACCTGTGGGCGGGCTGGGCGAACACGGGCACGATCCGCACGACCGACGCCCACGTGATCCTCGGTGGGGAGTTTCCCGGCGAGGCGCTGGTCAACTGGGAGCGCATCGGGGGCACGGCGCTGCTCATCGGCACCGCGGATCTGGGCGGGGGCACGTTGACGCTCAACGAACAGACCGGCTCGCTACTGGTCGACGACACGGCGCAGACGCGCGGCTCGTTCGTCAACGGGGTCCTGGGCTTTGACCAGCCGGGTCGGCTGAGCGTCGCGGCGGGCGGGAGCATCGGCTTCAGCAACGTGACGCTGGAGCCGAGCGTCACGCTGACACTCGGGGCAGGCCAGACCATGGTCATCGACAACCCGTTGACCAGTGCCGGCGTGTTGGAGTTGGCCGGCGGGCGCGTCGAGGGCGGGCGTCTGGAGGTCGCGGAGCCGGGCGTGCTGCACGGGTTCGGGGAGGTGGCGGGGGAGCTGCGCAACCGCGGCGAGCTGGTCGTGGATCAGGTTGCCGGCGGCATGACGGTGGGGGACATCTTTCAGAACATCGGCGAGGACGCGGTGGTGCGGATCCTCTGGGGCGGCTCGCCGGGGTCGGGCGCGGGCCCGGCGCTGGCGATTGAGGCCGATGCCTATTTTGATGGCGTGCTGCGTCTTGAGCTCGATGGGATCACGCCGGGGGTCGGGGACGTGTTCAGGCTGCTGAGCTTCGAGAACCCGGCGCAGGTGATCGGCGGGATCGTGCTGGGTGGGCCGACGTTGTTCGCGGCGTTGGATCTGCCTGAGTTGGCGGGGCATCGTTCCTGGGACGTGGATGATTTGTATGTGACCGGCACGATCACGGTGGTGCCCGAGCCGGCGTCTCTGGCGGCGGTGGCGGCCGTGTTGCCGTGGCTCGCCGGCCGGCGACGGCGGGCCGACGGCAGGTATGCTTGTTGAACCGGACGCGCGCTCGCGGCGCGCCTTCCCGCGCCACCGCGGCGCGTGTCAAGACGCGACAGCGTCTGCATCAGCGAGGGAAAGCCAATGGGACGGTCGCGTCAGTGCGTGTGTGGCGTCGTTGGGGTGTTCGCTTTGCTGGCGGGGCTGATTCCCGCGGCGCACCCGGAGCAGGTCCAGTGGGTGACGAGCGATGGTGGCGAGTGGACCTCGACGGTCAACTGGTCCAGTCATCCGCTGCTGCCCGGTCCCGATGACGACGTGGTGATCCCCGGCATCTGGCCGCTGGACCCTTACGTGGTGACGCTGTCCAGCGGCGAGCACACGATCAACTCGCTGGTGCTCACAGAGGAGCTGCGGATTGCCGGTGGCAGCCTGGAGATCCTCGACGGCGTCGTTGCTCATGGTCTGCTACGGATCGACCACGATCGCTGGCTTCAACTGCATGGCGGGCTCCGAGGCACGGTGAGCCTGCACGGCGGCGAATCGAGCCTGCGCGTCAGCGGAACGCAAACGTTCGACCGTGGGCAACTGCGCTCGAGCACGCCAACGAGCTTCACCGATCGCCGGGTGGAGCTGGACGCCGGGACCACGTTGACGCTCGGTGAGCACTTCGATGTTACCGCGCGACAGGTCACCTTTCAGGCGCACGGCAGCGAGCCCGGGCCTCGCGCAATCATTAGCCAGGGTACCATCGCTGCGCGGTTGGGCGAAGGCCGACGTCCAGGACCGCTGATCCGCATCGACGATACGATCGACAGCTTCATCAACGAGGGCACGATGTCGGTCGAGGGCTCAGGCCGCCGTCTCGAGATCGCCGCGGCAAACTGGTCCAACCTCGGCACAATCATCGTCGACGAAGGCATCCTCGACCTCGGCGGCAGCTTCACCACCGCCGACATCGGCACGATCGAGCGCACCGGCGGGATCGTGCGCATCAGCGGTGATCTGGACAACACCGGCGCGACGCTGAGCCTGGCGGACACGTTCGGGCCCTTGACCCTGCTCGGCGGCCGCATCACCGGCGGCACACTTGCGGTCGACGTCGATGAGCCGATCACCGTCGACGACGCCGGCCTTCACGGCGTGCACCTGCAAGGCGACGCCGCATTTCCCGGGCTTGACACGATCGGGAGCACGCTGACGGTCAGCGGCGGGCTGGAGTCCGACGGCACCATCACCCTCGACCGCCGCATGGACCTGCAATTCCAGGGCACGCAGACCATCGACGGGGCACGGATCCGGGGCGGGGAGTTCCATCCCGCGACCCTGACCCTGCTCGACGGCGCCGAACTGACGTTCGGCGAGGATCTCGTCATCGAGTCGGACCGCGCGATCATCCACGGCACGGGGCAGGGCGCGCTGGTGAATCACGGTACGATCCGGCTCGACGAAGCGGTCAACGCCAGCATCATCGGCCCGAGCGTGGACAACTTCACCAACCACGGGCTGATGCAGGTCAGCAACGGCGCCGAGATGCGCATCGACGCCGAGCACTGGACCAACCTGGGCACCATCGAAGCCACCGACGCCGCGTTGCGCCTCGGCGGGCACTTCACCAACGATGGCACGTTGTCACTGACCAACTCCACGGTTTCGCTGACCGGGACGCTGGAGAACACCGACCGCGTCTTCACCATCAAGCCGGGCAATGCCGGCCACCTCGGTGGCGTTCGCGTGATCGGCGGTACCGTCCGCGCCCTGGACGAGGCAAGCCTGACCGCCAGCAACGCGACGCTCGACAGCACAAGCCTCGAAGGCGATCTCACCATCAGCAACACGGTGACCGTCACCGGCGGCCTGCCGCACAGCGGAACGATCGCCGGCGGCACCGTCCGCGCCCAGGGGACGCAGACGTTCAATGGCGGCACGATCGCGTCATCGCTGCTCATCGACGGCGACACGACCCTGACGCTCGGTGACAGTCAACGGCTCCAGGGTGCCGGGCTCACGGTCGAGCACTCGGGAGAAGGCCCGGCCGAGAACCGCAGGCTGATCAACCAGGGCACGATCCATGCGAACCAGCCCCACAATTGGGGCCTGCGAATCGAGTCATCGATCGACCACGTGCTCAACCAGGGCGTGGTGCAGGTGACCAACGACGGCTACCTGCGACTTCGGCCGCAGGCGTGGACCAACGAGGGCTTACTCGAGGTGGTGCACGGCCGGTTGGACGTCGATGGCCAGTGGAGCAACACCGGCACGATCCGCGCCCATGAGGACGGGCGGGTCTTTCTCCGTGGCGACGTCACCACGGCCGGCCTGGGCACAATCGAACGCGGCGGCGACCACACCATCTTCCTCAGCCTCGGGCTGGCCATCGACAACACCGGCGACGTTTTCACCCTCGATGCCGCAACCGGCGACTGGAACGCCGACGGCGGCCGGATCGAGCACGGCACCGTGCGGCTGCTCGACGGCGCGACGTTCGCCGGCCTGGGCTCGGGCATCCGCCACATCGGCCTGCACGACGTGCGCCTCGAGGGCGTGCTCGACATGAACGCCCACCGCCGCACCAACATCACCGGCGGACTGGAGCTCGACGGCACCATCCGCATGCGCGGCAGTCGCGCGTGGCTCGGGTCACCCGAGGACCAGACCATCGACGGCGGCACCATCATCTTCGAGGGCCTGGGCAGCATCCGACGCATCGAGGTCAGCAACAGCACCCTCACGCTCGGACCCAACCTCACCGTGCGCGGCAACCGTGGGCAGATCACCCGCGGCGTCGGCTCGGGCCAGCGGCTTATCAACCAGGGACAGATCCGCGCCGACGTCACCGACGACACCGGCCTCGTGATCGACAACTTCGTCCAGTTCACCAACCTCGGCCTGCTCGAAGCCAGCCTCGGCGGTCGGCTGTCGATCACCGGCGCGGACTGGGTCAACAAGGGCACGATCAACGTCGTCGACGCCACCATGAACCTCGGCGGCGACTGGGTCAACGACGCGAACATCACCGCCACCGACGCCACGCTCAGCCTCACCGGCAACTGGTCCAACCAGGGCGTCATCAATGCGATCGACGCGACCGTCGACCTCGGTGGCAGCTTCAGCACCGACGGCCTGGGCGAGTTCAACCGCACGCGCGGCACGGTCAATGTCACCGGCACGCTCGACAACACCGACGACACGCTGCGCCTGAGCGAACTGGGCACCTGGCGGCTGGCGGGCGGCACCATCCAGGGCGGCGCCGTGCAACTCGGCGGCCAGACCAACGCCCTGCTGCGCGCCACCGCCGACAACAACAACCACCTCATCGACGCGACGGTCCACGGCAACATCTTCCTCGACGGCGCGGGCGAGCGCATTCGCCTGGACACCGTGGCGCTCAACGGCGCGGCCGTGCTCACCGGTGCCCGGGCGCGGCTGGAGTTCCTGGGCGATCAGAGCTTCGACGAGGGCATCATCGTGTTTGAGTATGAGGGTACGTCGCAGCGGCCGGCGATCCGCTCGCTGCTCGGCGGCACGCTGACGTTGGGCCAGGACGCGGTCGTCCGCGGCGGCAACGCCACGATCGGCATCGTCGACGGGTTCAGCACGCTTGCCATGCAACTGATCAACCACGGCACGATCGCCGCCGACGTCGAAAACCGCACCCTCGTCGTGGCGCCGCGCGACGGCTTGATCAACCATGGCACGCTGCGTGCCACCGGCGGCGGACACCTGGACCTGCGCCATCTGCAAGGCGAAGTCAACGCGCTTGAGATCACCGGCCGCGGCAGCGGTGCGTCGCTCGATGGACAGTACATTCTCAATGAAAATCTGACGGTGCCGTTGGACGGTCACCTGGCGCTGCACGGCGACTGGACCGCCGCCGCCACGATCCACCTCACGCAAGCCACGCTGGAGCTTGGCGGCAGCTTCGACGCCGCCGACCTGGACATGATGCAGCGCGACGGCGGGCTCATCACCATCGCCGGCACCCTGGACAACACCGGCCGTACGCTCACCGCCAGCGCCGCCGCGCCGTGGCAGCTTGCCGGCGGCCAGATCGTCGGCGGCAGCGTCCACGTGTCCGACAACGCCCTGGCGATTACGGCGAGCAATGACAACCAGCTCACCGATGTCCGCGTCCTGGGCGACCTCACGCTCGACGACCCGGAGCAGCGCGTGCGCCTCGACAACGTGCAGCTCGATGGCACCGTTTCGCTTCGCGGCGCGCGGGCGCGGGTCGAGTTTGTGGGTGAGCAGACGCTGCATGCGGGCACGATCGTCCTCGACGGCGAGGCCGGCACGTGGCGACCGGGCATCCGCAGCCGCCCCGGCGGCAGGCTCACGCTCGGCCCGGACGTGCTGATTCGCGGCGGACACGGCACCGTCGGAATAATCGATGGCATCAGCAGTGAGCCCATGAAACTGGTCAATCATGGCACCATCGCCGCCGACGTCGCCGATCGCGGCATCCTCGTCGCGCCGGCCGGCGGCTTGACCAACCATGGCACGCTGCGGGCCGACCATAGCGCGCACCTCGACGTGCGCCATCTTCAGGGTGACGCCAACGATTTTGAGCTGCACGGCGAGGGCAGCCGCATCACGCTTCATGGCGACTACGTCCTCAACCGCGACACAACCGTGCCCGCGGGCACACACCTGACGCTGCGCGGGGTCTGGTCGAACGAGGCGACGATCGAGCTCGACGACGCCCTGCTGGAACTCGACGGCACCTTCACGCCCGGCACGATCGCCGGCGACGGGGGACACGTGCATCTGCTGGGCACACTCCAGAACCAAGGCCGAACGCTCACACTTGCCCCCTCCCAGCCGTGGGAGCTGCGCGGCGGGCGCATTGTCGCCGGCACGCTTCGCCTGCCCGACCCGGCGGGGCTGACGGTCACCTCGCACAACAGCAATCGCCTCGACGGCGTTCGGCTAGAGGGCACGCTCGAGTTGGCCGAGCCCAACGCCCACGTGCGCATCGGCGACGGACTCGAGCTCGACGGCACCGTCCGCCTGACGGGCACCAACGCGTCGCTGCGCTCCGTCAGCACGCAGAGCATCGACGGCGGCACGATTGCGTTCGAGGCAGGAACGCCCAGCATGCCGCGCGTGATCGTCACCGGCGGCACCGTGCTGACGCTCGGGCCCGCGCAGGTGCTGCGCGGCGGCCGCGGGCAAATCACCGGCACAGGTTCGACAGCCGAGCTTCTCAACGCCGGCCGGATCCTCGCCGACGTCGGCCACGCCACCGGTATCGAGCTGGCACCAAGCCTGGCGCGATTCACCAACGCGGGCCTCATGCATGCCAGCCACGGCAGCCGCATCGCCCTGCGCAGCGGGCACTGGTCGAATCAGGGCAACATGGTGGCCGTCGACGCCGCCATGGAGCTGGCCGGCGGCACCTGGACGAACCACGGCAACATCATCGCCGCCGAGGCGGAGTTGACTCTTGCCGGCACATGGCACAATGTCGGCTCCATCATCGCGCTGGATTCGACGATCGAGCTGGGCGGCCAGTTCACCACCGCGGGCATCGGCACGCTCCATCGCGGCGGCAGCAGCGTCAGCCTCGTCGGCACACTTGACAATCGCAACACCACCCTCAGCCTCGGTGAGCAAGGCACCTGGCGGATGCTCGGCGGCACGATCCTCGGCGGGCACGTGCACCTGGGCGCGGCGCCTGACGCGACGCTCATGCTCTCCAACACCGCCAACCGCCTGCTCGATGTGAGCCTCGCCGGTGAGCTGGCAATCGGCAGCGGGCAACGCGTCATGGTGCGCAACCTGGCGCTCGACGGCGCCATCCGCCTTGCCGGCCCCAACGCGCACATGCAGTTTCTGACCAGCCAGAGCCTCGCCGGCGGCGCCCTGATCTTCGAGCACGACAGCTCCGCCGACCGCCCCGGCATCGCGATGAACTCGCCCGGCACCCTGACGCTTGGCCAGAACGTGCTCGTGCGCGGCGGCCATGGGACGATCGGCTCGCTCGACGGCCGCCCCAGCGCGACGATGGGCCTGGTCAACTATGGAACCATCGCGGTGGACACACCCTCGCAGCGCATTGACATCGACGTGCCGGAACTCGGCATGACCAGCCATGGCCGGCTCGAGATCGCCCACGGCAGCTCCCTGGCCGTGACGGGCGACGTAAGCCTCGGTGACGACCACGTGCTGCGCTTGAGCCTGGTCGGCGGCGAGCCGGTCGGCCCCCTCGACGTCACCGGGCAGCTCAGCCTCGCCGGAACGCTTGAGATCGAGCCGGTGGGCGACGCGTGGCACGGGACGACGGAGCTGATCGCGGCCGGACTCATTGATGGACAGTTTGACGACGTCATGCTGGCGGACGGCGTCGAGGGTGTCGGCCTTGCGCTGAGCTACGAGGAGCAGCGCGTGCTGGCGCACCTGGCGCTGCTTGGTGATATGAACCATGACGGCCACATGGACACCGGGGATGTGGCCCCCTTCGTCCTCGGCCTGGTTGACCCGGTGGCATACCAATCGATCTACGGCCTGTCGCCTGTCGTGGCCGGCGATATCAACGGCGATGGCCTCCTAAACACCGGCGACATCAGCGCATTCGTCTCGTTGCTGGTCGGCGGCACGGCCGGCGCGACGTCCGCGGTCCCCGAGCCGACCACGCTCGCCCTGCTGGCCCTGGGCGCGCTGGCGCTCAACCGTCGCCCGACAGCCCCACAGCAGTTCGCCCGGCGGCGCGTGAGGTAAGTGCTCGGCGGACGTCCTCTGGCGACACGTTCAGCAGGCCGTGCGAGGCTCAACTTTGGGCGTTGCCCAGCGGCAAGCATGGCCTTCCAGCGGTCGGGCAGGAACTGCTCAACCTCGCTCATCGGAGTGTCGCCGACGCGGGTCAACACATTGCGCAGGTAGGCGAGCCGGTCAACGGCTTGGTCAACAGTCATCTGTGAGACCATGGCCGCGTACCGGATCGCCTGCAGTTCCATGTGGCCGCCGTCGTCGGTGCGCTTGAGCTCGATGACCACCAGGTTGGCCTGGTCGTCGACGCCCAGCAGGTCGATGCGCCGCCGCGAGTCTTCCCATTGGCCGAACTCCTCGGCGATGACGAGGGTGTCCGGGGCGATCACGTCAATGCGGTCGCGCAGCAGGCGCTGCAGGTCGGCGCGCTCGCGCAGGCCGGCCTAGCTGAAGGACGTCTCGTGAATATCGCAAATGCCCGTAGGCTGGATCTCGTAGATGGCCATGGCACAGGCTCCCGGATGCGGCTCGAGGTGTGTGGCTGCGGCTGGCGGATCTCGACTCCGCCAGCCTAACATCTTCCCGGGAGTTCTCCCAGGCTGACCACCGTGGAGGCGGTCATGTCGTGGAATCGAATGATGAGGACGAGCGTGGCGGGCCTGGCGATGGTGATGGCGGTCGCGTGTACCCCGCCGCCGGAGCGAGAGGTGCGCCTGGCGGTGGCGGGGCCGACGTGGCACGAACGGACGCTGTGGGCGGCGCCGGTGCCGGATGAGCCGATCGGTGGACGCGTTGTGCAGGTGCAGCGGCGGGCGGATCAGACCTTTGCGCAGTTGAGCATCGGCGAGGTGCATGGCGTGCAACGGCGGATGCAGTTCGTGGTGCACCGCGACGGGCAGTACGTCGGCCGGCTGGCCGTCGAGCGCGTGGCGGCGGACGAGTCGATCGGGCGCATGGTGCTGGTGGAGCGCGAGCCGCGCGTGGGCGACCGCGTCTGGGCGGGGCCGGGCTGGTGAGGATCCTCAGGGTGTGCCGCGTCGCGACGTCGCTGGCGCGTCCGGCCGGCCGTCGCGGATTCACTCCACCACGCCGTCGGCACCGCGGATGACCAGGTGGGCGTTGGCCGCCGTGTCGCTCGGGCCGTCCTGGTCGGCCGGGTCGGCGTGGAACAGCGAGTCGGCGGCGTTGGCGACCGTCTCGAAGCGCGTGCGGGCGAGGGTGGGTTGTGCCTCGAAGCTGACGTGGTTGTCGTTCCACACCACGTGGCCGCGCCACCGTCCTGCGCGCCGCGTGTGGATGCTGCGCCACGTCGCCGCGTCGTCGGGGGCGTCGGCGATGAGGCGATCGCTGATGACCGGGGCGTCGGCGTTGGCGGTGGCGTGCCACTCGGCGCGGCGGGGCTTGCTGCCGGCGGGCTCAAGGCCGTCATCGTCGTTGATCTGCAACAGGGCGTAGGAGTAGCTCGACGGGCCCAGGAACTGCGGGCCGTTGGGGATCCAGGCGCCCTTGTCCGCCTCGGCCGGGCTGATCAACTGCGTCGTGGGCAGGTGGTCGGCGTCGATGAGGATCGCGTAGCGTCCCTCGACGGTCGAGCCGGGGCGGTCGGCCGACTGGATCCAGGTCGAGCCGGCCTCGA
>SLDI01000477.1:0-5218 GCA_007125385.1 Phycisphaeraceae bacterium
CCGGCAGGGGCGGCGGATGTACGAGCCCGGGCCATGCCTCGGCTCCTTCGGAGCAGGTCGACCCGTCGCCACGTCATCCACGGGTTCCGCTTCGCTCCACCCGTGGCTACAGGCCTGCGCCCCGTCGGGGCGGCATTGTGATGCTTGTAAAGGAAAATTCACGGCGTTGCGTGGCACCGCAGCGCGCCGGACCCTGCTGAAGCTCGCACGTTCGCCGCCGATGCCCCGGGACCACCGGTCCCGGCTTTATAGCCGAGCGTCGCGGAGTTGGAGCTTGCCGATGGTGTCGGGGCCGCAGTGACGGCAATAGGCGCGCTGGCGCCAGGTGCGCGCCGGGCGGCGGTGGCGCTGGGCGAGGGTGCGGCTGCATCGCGGGCAGATCACGTGGTAACGCCCCGCCACCGTGGCGACGTGCTCGCCGGCGAGGCGCTGCGGCCGGGCGCCGATGCGCCGGCAGACGGCCCGCCAGCGCGCGTCGTGGCCACGCTCGACGCCGGCGAGGGCGTGGGCGATCTCGTGCAGGATCGTGTCGCGCACCTCCGCTTCATCGTTGAGCAGCACCAGGTGATGCGAGAGGCGGATGGTCTTGATGTCGGTGGTCCGGCCGGTACGCCGGTCGCGCACGTGGCGGACGTGGGCGGCGCCGAGCTGGCGCTTGCCCGTGCTCCAGCGGAAGCGCCAGCCCTGCTCGAAAAGGCCATGCTCTTGCATGAGCGAGACGGCAAGGCGCTCGGCG
Organism: Phycisphaeraceae bacterium; assembly: GCA_007125385.1. Classification (GTDB taxonomy): domain Bacteria; phylum Planctomycetota; class Phycisphaerae; order Phycisphaerales; family Phycisphaeraceae; genus SKPT01. The sequence continues at coordinate 737 of SLDI01000477.1, forward strand.
TCGTGCAGGTTCATGGGGGGAGGGTAGCATTTGGCTCAGAACCTCCAAGTGACCGATTCCGACCCCCCTCCCTCGGGGAGGGGTTGGGGGAGGGTGTCACCTGCCGCCTTGGGTCTGCGTTACGCCGACACGTCGGCTGCGACGACGCCTTCCTGAATCGGGCACGCAAGGTGTTCGGAGACACCCTCCCCCAGCCCCTCCCGGAGGGAGGGGGGGCGGAATCGGTCCGCGGATTCGCTCAGGACGGGCGTTACGCGGGGTGCGCAGTGCGTCGTCGCCGCCGCATCAGCATCACGCCCATGCCCGCCGCCAGCAGCGCGACGGTCGTCGGCTCGGGGATGACGACGAAGTTGTCGATCGTCAGGCTCCCGCTGCTGTGCCACAGCGCCCAGTGGTCGAGCATGTCCGTGGACGCCTGCTCGCTGCGGAAGGCGTACTGCTCGGCCAGCAGGATCTCCTCGCCGCCCTCGGGGGTGATCCAGACGCTGTAGCTCTGCGTCGACGGGTCCACGACCATGCGCACGTGGAACGTCTCGTCGCCGGTGTAGGGGATGTCGACGTCGGAGGTGTAGCCCCCGGCGTAGCGGGCGTCGATGTAGCCGGCGACGTTGAAGCGGACGATGGCGGCCAGGTGCGGCCAGGCGGTGGCCTCGCCGCGGGACAGGCCCAGCAGGCCGTCCATGTTCTCGGCGTGGGGCGTGGCATCGAAGGTGATGATGATCGGCTCGCGGTGCTGGCCCTCCAGGCCGAAGTTCTGCCAGCCCGCGGTGCTGGTCACGGGCCCGGTGGCGGGCGGCGTCGGTTCGGGCTCGGGCAGCGGCGGGGGCGCCTCGCCGAAGTGGTAGGGCCGCAGCACCTGCGTCCAGAGCGGGATCGTCGTGCGGAAGGACCAGTCCCAGTGGTCGCGGTTGATGTCGAAGACGCTGCTCGTGCCCCGGCCGTGGGCATAGTTGTAGTAGCCGTGCTCGAGCTTGTAGATGAGGTCCGTGATGCCGATGTCCATGCGGCGGAGCATTTCGTCGGCAGCCTCGCCGTCCTGCCAGTAGCCGCCGATGAGCACGGCCAGGTGATTGGTGAGGTTGGGGCGGAAGCCGTCGTAGGCGTAGCCGATGTGGCTGCGCGGGCCGCCGGCGTCGACGGCCTGAAACTCGGTGAGCATGCCCAGCTCGCCGACGTTGGGCAGGTTGGCGGCCCCGGAGGCGATCATCCCGCCGCGCACCCCGTTGCTGCCGACCTGCCCGGCGCCGTTGTTCAGCCCGGGGCTGACGTTGCGGTTGTAGGTGTTGAGCGTGAGGTACTCGTAGAGCTCGAACGGGCTCATTAGCGGCTGGCCCTGGAAGCGGTAGTTGCGCACGTGGTCCTCGATCTTGCTCGCGTCCGGGGCCCCGGAGCCGGGGTTGTTCGCCGCCCAGGTGAAGGTCTCGAGCGTGTTGGACAGGCCGGCGGCGTCGAGCTGGCTGACGAAGTCGTTGTGGTTGTAATTGCTGAGGATGTCGTTGACGGCGTCGGCGCCGCCGAAGTAGACCATGCCCTGGAGGAGGTTGCCGAACATGCCCTCGCGGAAGTTGGGGTTCCAGCCGCGGTGGAGGTTGGTGTCGCCGTCGAGTGTCGTGTGCTGGTGGCCCGAGGCGTAGGTGGCGTCGGCGGTGGTGTAGGCCGAGCCGATGACCGCGGCTTTCATGACCAGGTCGATCTTCTGGCGGTGGTCGGCGGTGAGCACGTCGTTCCAGAAGCGATCGGACTGGCGCAGCACGGAGTACATGCCGGTGACGTAGAGCTCGTGCTGGGCGGGGTAGCCGCCGTTGGCGCTGATGGAGTTGGCGCCCTGGAGGTTGTAGTCGATCTGGGAAAGGAGCTTGGCGTCGGCATTGGCGTCGCCGGTCCAGGCGGCCAGGGCCATGGGGATCTGCCAGCCGCCGTTCCACGCCGCGTGGGTGTGGGCCCCGCCGGAGAGGTAGCGGTTGTAGCGCGCCAGCGGGGCGTTCTGGGCGACGTCGATGACCTGCCCGGGCACGATCAGCTCCGCCGGATCGGGCGGGCTGGCGTGAACGCCGGGCGAGGCGGTGGCGGCGATCGCGATGAGCGTGGCCAGAGCCGGCCAGGTCCGACGGGGTGACGACAACGGCATGGATGACCCTCCTGCTGGCGCCGCGGGTGATTCTCCACCAGTATCGCCGATGAAGGCGGTTTTGCCAAGCCGGTGGCTGAAGTTAAGCGCGGGGGCCGGGCTCCGGGCCTGGGCCGTCGGCCGTCGGCCGTCGGCGGGGGTGTATGCTCTGGCGGCTGTGAGCGTCGAGCTGATCATCGTCGTGGGGGTGCTGGTCGTGCTGGGGGGGATGCTCCAGAGCGCGGTGGGCTTCGGCTTCAGCGTCGTGACGGTGCCGGTGATGGTGCTGGCCGGGGTGGACCTGCCCGCGGCGGTGGCGATCGCGCTGGCCGCGACGATGGGGCAGGTCGCCTGGGCCTGCTGGCGCAACCACGCCGCGATGCACTGGCCAAGCTACTGGCCGATGTTCTTCATCCGCGTCAGCACCATGCCCCTGGGCGTGCTGGCGCTGGCGTGGCTGACCGCCGCGGGGCAGGGACTGATCAAGCAGGTGCTGGGCGGGATCCTGCTGACGGTGCTGGCGGCCCACTGGCTGCTGCGCGTCCAGCCACGCCAGCAGGTGGCGCCGGCCTGGGGCGTGCTGGCGGGCACGACGAGCGGGTTCCTCGGCGGGCTGGTGGGCATGGGCGGGCCGCCGCTGGTGCTCTGGGTGATGGCCCACGACTGGCCCAGCCGGCAGGCCCGCGTGTTCCTCTGGTACAGCTTCCTGCCCATGCTGCCGCTGGCCCTGGCGATGCTCTGCTGGAAGTTCGGCCAGCCGGTGGTGCACGCCACGGCGCTGGGCCTGATGCTCATGCCCCTGGCGGTCGTGGGCACGGTGCTGGGGCTGCTGATGGGCGCGCGGATGTCGCGCCGGCGGCTGCGGGCGGCGACGCTGGCGCTGCTGGTGGTCGTGGCGCTGGTGGCCGTGCTCGAGCCGATGCTGCTCGGGCCGTGACGGATCGCGGCATCGACGTGCCGGCGCTGCCGTAGGGTGGGTAGAGCGAATGCGAAACCCACCACGATGGCCGTGCATCCTCGACAGGGCTGGTGGCTGCCTACGTCTTGATCGAGATCGGCAGCTCGATCGTGTGCGGCTGCTGGCAGGCGGTGTCGGTGCAGGGCTGGTAGCGCAGCATCAGGCGCGGCCGGGCGCTCGGCGGCGCGTCGCGGCGGCGGCGCAGGTGGGCGCGCAACGTGATGGCGCCCTCGTAGACGGCCAGCGGGCGATCGGCGAAGGCCGGCCGACGCTCGACGGCGCCGGGATACTCCACGTCCAGGCTCAAGGCGTTGTCGCCGTCGAACTCGAGGGTGGTGGGCGTCAGTCCCGCGTCGGTCGCCTGGGCGGCCGTCAGGTGAAAGCCCGGCTCGATGTGCACGTGCACCGCCAGTTCCGCCGAACCGTGGCGCAGATCGACGACCTCGGGCTCGACCGCCGCGACGACGGGCGGGGGCGCCTGCGACGGCTGGATCTCACCGCCGCCCGCCGCGTGGTCGATGCGCCCCGGCGCGATCTCGAGGGCGCGCAGCAGCGCGTGCTGCATGTGCACCAGCGCCACGCCCTGCTCGGCCAGCAGCCGGCCGAAGCTGCGCAGGTCGGTGATGGCCCGGCTCAGCCACGGCTCGAGGTCCGTCAGCGCGGAGAGATCGAGCAGGTTGTGGATCATCTGGCTGTTGGCCGTGGGGATCACCCCGTCGTAGGTCGAGCGCAGGCGCACGAACAGGTCGCGCTGGTGCGCCAGCGTGTCGTAGTAGCCGCCGTTGTTGGAGAAGCGCTCGATGGCGGCGTGGGTGAAGCGCTGGGCCTCGTCGAGCCAGCGCGCCTCGGCGGGCTGGCCCAGGGCCAGCTCGATCAGGCCGTCGACCAGGTAGGCGTAATCTTCGAGAAACCCCAGGCCGCTGACCTCGCCGCGGCGCATCGAGCGGCGGAGCGTGTCGCCATCGTCGACCAGGTGCTCGAGCACGGCGTCGGCGGCGCGGGCGGCGGCGTCGAGGTAGCGCCGCTCACTGAACACGCGGCCGGCGTGCGCCAGGGCGGCGATCATCATGCCGTTCCAGCTCGTGAGCACCTTGTCGTCCGTCGCCGGCTGGGGCCGCCGGTCGCGGATCGCCAGCAGCCGCTCGTTGATCCGCTGCCGATCGCGCGTCAGCCGCTCGATGCCCCCGGGCCGCTGGCGGGCAATGAGGTCCAGGTGTTGGGGCAGGTAAAGGACGTTGGCGGGCTCGGCGTCGGCGTGATGCGGGTCGCGGAAGTTGGGGCCCCGATCAAGGCCGTACATCGTCATCGCCAGCTCGATGAGCTCCGGCTCGTCGGCCAGCGCCTGCTCGATCTGCTGCGGCGTCCAGAGGTAGTTGCCGCCCTCGCGGCCGGCGACCTCGGCGTCCTGGGCGCTGTA
>SLDI01000158.1:0-5200 GCA_007125385.1 Phycisphaeraceae bacterium
GGTGCATCGGCGCGACGAGACGGTTGACGAGCACACGCGGCCGCTGCATCACGCCGCCAGCCGGGGCAACGCGCACGTGGCGAAGCTGCTGCTGGTCGCGGGGGCGGCGGTGAACGAGACGGCCCGGCCGGACGGGCACACGGCGTTGCACGAGGCGGCGACGTGCGGGCACATGGAGGTCGTGGAGGTCCTGCTGCTGAAGCAGGCCGACGTCAACGCCCAGGACGATCACGGGCGCACGGCCGTGCACCGCGCCGCGCTGTCGGGCCACGACGAGCTGGTGATGATGCTGCTGGCCAAGGGCGCGGACGCGTCGCTGCGTGACGGCGACGGCAACACGCTGCTGCACTGCGCCGCGGCAGGCGGATGCGAGCAGGCGATGGCCAAGCTGCTGGCCGACGGGGCGGACGTCGACGCGTGCAACAACAAGAAGCAGCGCACGCCGCTGCACCTGGTGGTGATGGGCGCCGACCACAGCGCGTACCGCAACGTCACGCCCGAGCGGCGCGAGGCGCGGGCGCGGATGGAGCGGATCGCGCGGATGCTGCTGGACCACGGCGCGGACGTCAACGCCCTGGACAGCACCGGCGACACACCGCTGGACCTGCTCAACTTCATGCTCGGCGACGATGAGTCGGACCCGCTGGTGAAGCTGCTGCGCAAGCATGGCGGGCACTGGATGCGCTACCATCACCGCCACGCCGCCGGCGAGACCATGCCGGGCCGGCACGTCACCGGCGCGGCGGCGGCGAGCGGGGGTGGCGAGGGCGAGGGCGGAGGTGGCGGGCGTGGCAGGAGCGGCGCCGGCAGCGGGGCCGGGGGAACGATGACGCGCAAGGGTCACATGGTCGTGAGCGAGGCGGCCGACGAGGCGATTGAGCTTGGGCCTGAGCCGATGATCATCGGCCGGCTGCCGGAGTGCGACGTGCGCTACCGCAGCCGCACGCTCTCGCGCCGGCACGCGGAGATCAGCCGCGACCACGGCGAGTACGTCATCCGCGACCTCGGCTCCCAGAACGGGGTGTTGATCAACGGCCACCGCATCCACGCCCCGCACCTGCTGACCGACGGCGAGCACATCACGCTGGGGGTGTACGAGTTCCGCTTCGAACGTGGCCGACTGCTGCCGCTGACACCGGAGCTCTCGGAGGAGGAGCTGGAGTCCGAGGGAGCGCGTTAGCCCGAGCCATTCCGAACAACGACCCGGCCACAGAGGCAGGAGCCTTTTCGGTTGGGCCTCGTTGTGCATCGACGAACCGTTCGCACGCGGCGCCTGAGCGCGGGCGTGCCCGGGGCGAGGTTTCGGCCAGGCGCGCGTGGCGCCGCTGCGCGCCCGGGACCCCTGAGCCCTGCGCCTGGCGTTCGCACGGGACGGGGATGACTGGAAAATTTTCAAAGGGGCGGGGCATTTCTGCCAAAGCGGCACGCCGGCGTGTAATGATTACGCAAGGCGATGGTGCGGGCTTGGCGGCGGTGGAGAGGGCGTCTAGGGTTGGTCACACCCGCGGCGGTCGCGGGTCAACCGTGGACGATCTCTCCCCGCCAGAGGGGGAAGGAAGTAACGGGTCCTGTCGGCAGAAATACCTTGAGCCCACGCAGCCCTAGCCCGCTGCCGACGGGAAAAGGCGGGGAGATCGGGCCCGCTTCGAGCACTGTGCTTGGAGCGGGCTTTTTCATGCGCGGGTTGCCACGAAGAGGGCACGAAGGAAGGCGTGGCGTGGGCGAAGGTGGAGAGTGCGGCAGATCGGCGATCGCGCGGGATTCCAAGGTGGCCCTCACATCCGCTGGTATAGAGCTGGGACCGATGGGCCCGGGGCATCGGCGGGCGGCGACCAGACGCCGATGTCGTCCGCGGCAGTTCGGCCTGCGGCCGATGCATGACGGCGATCCGTGCCACGATCCAATCTCGCGCTGGGGGCGAGGCAAAGCCGCCGCCCCGGGATCACCGGTCCCGGCTTCGCGAAGGTGCGACCGCTAACGCGCAGCCCATCCGCGTGTCGCCTGAAGGCGACGGCTAACAGCCTCTCTCGCCACCTTGCGTGCCTTCCTTCGTGCCCTTCGCGTCTTCGTGGCGAGAACGACGCGATTGCAAGTCCACCACGCGGTTTTCGTGCCAGCTCGTGATCGCCGCCTCGATGATCTGCTGGGCCTTGAGGGCGTCCTCGGCCTTGGCGTCGACCTTGTCCGGGGCCGTGCCGTGGCGCAGGTCGTCGACCCAGGCGTCGATGCGGCTCTGGAAGGTGTCGCCAAAGCTCTTCATGTTGCCGGGATGAGCGTAGATCTCCTGCTCCAGGGTCTTGCGCGGGCTGAACACGAGCTTTTCGCAGGCGTCCTCGATGCTGATCATGCCCTTCATGCCGATGATGTCGCAGCGCTCCAGGCCCCAGGGCGTGCCGGGGCCGCCGCCGTCGTAGCTGCCCATGAGGTGGCCGAGCGTGCCGTCGGTGAAGATCATGTTGACGTGGACGTTGGACCAGCCCTGGCGTCCTTCGCCGCGCTTGAAGAAGGCGTGGACCCGGGCGACGTCGCCGCCGAAGTAGCGCATGACGTCGATCGAGTGCGGGTGGAGGGCGCGCATGTGGAAATGCTCGCTCGACTCGTTGGGGTTGGTGATCCACATGAACATGTTGATGAAGTTCAGGTGGCCGGCGCGGCCTTCGTCCAGCCACGCCCGGGCCTTCGCCGCCGCCGGCGTGAAGCGGTGGTTGAGGTTGATGCCGTAGGCAAGGTTCTTCTCGCGCGCCTTGGCAACCATCTTCTCCGCCTCGTCGAGACTGTTGGAGATGGGCTTTTCGCCGAGGACCGGCAGGCCGGCCTCGAGCAGCTCCATGGTGGGCTGGAAGTGGTCGCCGCCGTTCTCCTGGCCGGCGGAGCAGACGCTGGCGGCGTCGATCTTCACGTCGGCGGCGAGCATGTCCTGGACGCTGTAGAACGCGGGCACATTGTGCCTGGCGGCCGCCTTGTCGGCGCGCTCCTTGTCGATGTCGCAGACGGCGACGAGCTGCGTGTGTTCGTTGGCCTGGTAGCAGTCGGCGTGCTTGTTGCCGATGCCCCCGAGGCCGACGACGGCAATGTTGAGCATGGTTGCGGTCCTTTCTGATGAGCGATGGATGAAGGCGGAATAAGGAACCCAGGAAACCAGGAAACCAGGAGCGGGAGAAACAAGAGCCCGGGATGGCGTTCGGGGCCCATGCACCACCTTTCCAGGTGGTGCTACGGGTGTGAAGCGCTGTCACCCTCGCCCGGCCTCTCCTTTCCTGGGTTCCTTATTCCCCTCTTATCCGCGTTCATCCGTGTGTATCTGTGGCCATCTCCTCGATCTTCACGACGCTTTCGTTCTCCAGCGACTCGATGGCGGCGGCGAGGACGCGCTGGGCGGCCAGGCCGTCGGCGCCCGAGCCGTCGATCGCCTCGGGCGCGTCGCCGGCGTTCACCTGCTCCAGGAACCGGCCGATGCGGTCGCGGAAGGTGTCCTCGAAGTCGCGAAACCCGCCAAAGACCGGATTGGTGTAGACGCGCTTGACCATGTCGCCGGCCGGGTAGAGCGTCAGCTCGCGCCACATGTCCTCGAGGATGAACCGGCCCTTCGTCCCGGCGAGCTCGCAGCGCTCCATCGGGTGGCCGCGCTCGATGTCGTAGCTGCCCGTGAGCGACCCGACGGCGCCGCTGGTGAAGCGCATGGCGATCTGCGTCGTCGACCAGATGCTTCGGCCCGGGGCCTTGAGGGCGAAGCAGTGCACCGCCTCGACGTCGCCGCAGAAGTAACGCATCACGTCGACCGTGTGCGGGTGCATGGCCTTGATGTGGAACCAGGGCGACGACTCGGCCGGGTTCTTGATCCACATCGCCATGTTGATGAACAGCGGCGTGCCGATGCGGCCTTCGTCCTGCCACTGTCTGGCCAGCCGGGCGGCGGGCGTGAAGCGGTGGTTGAGGTTGATGCCGTAGCACAGGCCCCGGGCCCGCGCCGCGGCGACCATCTGCTCGGCCTCGGCGATGCGGTTGGAGATGGGCTTCTCGCCCAGCACGTGGCAGCCGGCGTCCAGGGCCTGCATGGTCGGCTCGAAGTGGTCCGAGCCATACTCCTCCCCGCCGGTGCAGATGGACACGACGTCGGGGCGCAGCTCGCGCAGCATCTGCGGCGTGTCGTGGAAGGCGGGCACGGCCAGGGCGTCGGCGGCGGCGTCGGCACGGTCGCGGCGGATGTCGCAAACCCCGACGAGTTCGGCCAGGTCATGTTCGCGGTAGATACGGGCGTGACGATTACCGATCGGGCCCATGCCTATGACGGCGACGCGCAGCATGGCGGGGTGCTCCTTGCCGGGAGCGACCTACCTTAGCAGATTGGGCCGAGCCGTTGGCGCCGGCGCTGACGGGGGCGCGGGCGAAGCGGAGCGGGCGGGCTTCGACGCCGTGATGGAGAGGGGCACGTGCGCATCACGGTTTGATGTGCCGCGCGGCATGCCAGGGAATTCCTTGTGAGACCGAATCTTACGGGAGCAGTCGAAACGCTGGCCGCCGCCGAAACGATCCAGGCCCAATCGCCCGGCCCGCGCCGCGACGCTCAAGCTCGCCGCCAGCTCCGACGCGTGCATGTCCACCGCGGCGGGTGCACCTCAGATTTGTAGCACGAGCGACGCGGTAAGGTGGGTGCCACACAGCAGCCTTCGGCAGGCCGTGTGGCACCCCAACACACCTTCTCATACACGTTCTCGGCGAGCCGTGGCAAACAAGTCCCGCGATTCCCTCACCGACCCCGGCCCGCTAGCATCACGGCGATGCACGTCGCCCTGCTCGCCAACACCGCCTGGCTCGACGAGGAGTTGCCCAGCTTTCGCCAGCTCGTCGTCGGCCTGCTCGGCGAGCAGGTGCGCGTTGCCCAGGTCGTCCCGCAATACCTGCCCCTGGACGAGCCCAGCGTCTTCGGCGAACGCATCTACTGGCACGAGTCACGCTGGGGACTGCTCAACCGCCTGCGCCTGGAGAGGCTGGCCCGACCGCTGGCCCGGCTCGACGTGGACCTCGTCCACGTGCTTGACGGCCGACTCTGGGCCGGCGGCGCCACGCTGGCGCGGCGGCTGGGCCGGCCGGCGATCTTCAACGCCAACTCGCACCTGGACATCCGCCTGGCCGAGCGCGTCACCCGCCGCCTCGGCCCGCAGCACGCGGCGCTGGTGGCCACCACCGAGCCCATCGCCGA
>SLDI01000291.1:0-5198 GCA_007125385.1 Phycisphaeraceae bacterium
GCAGGCTCGCCCGGGCATCCGCTTCAAACGCCAATTGCTTTACCGCCATGAGATCGGTCTCCTGGAAAAGGTCCCTGGTCTGGCCCCCGGCCGCCCCCACGCCCACCGCCGGCCGGCCGCCGGTCACGCGTGGGGGCTACCGCTGCAAGGCCGGTGCCGCAGCACCCCCGCCTCGCGGATTCACCATAAGTCTATCTGATTCAAGGACTAGCGTGTATTCCGGCAGGAGTTCCGCCCGCCTCGGCGCCACATCGGGCTGCCAGAGTGACAGCCGGGGCCACCGCGCCCTGACACGCCCGCCACCCCGGCTGTCCTGCATCGCGACGACCAGAATGGCCACGCTGTAGCGCGACGACCAATGTGGCCACGCGGGACACAATATGGCCACGCCCCGACGCGCACAAGATAAGTGCCCGGGGCCGGCCGTTGGGCGCTTGCACTTGGCTCCCCCCTCCCTCCCCTGCCCGATTGTCTCCCCCGGATGGGCCCGTTGCAGGCCCGCGTGCTGGGCGTTTGAGCTGCTGGTGACGTGCCGTAGAAGCCGCTTCACACGCCCTTTGATCGTCTGCTCACCCGAGGCCGATCCTGGGCTCCACGTCCGCGAAGCTCGGGTCTTCGCGGCCTCTGTACTGGTTGCGGATGACCGCCTTCCAGTGCTGGCGCTCCCGCAAGATCGTCGGCTGGGTGTTGGCGGAGAAGCCCAACAGCGAGACCATCCGCGCCGCGTTCGCGATGGCGCTGCGCGATGACAGTAACCTTGGAGGCTGCGACTCGGCCTACCTTGATAATGGCGTGGATTTTTCGGCTTATTTCCTGCACGCGGCCACGAAGGTGCAGCGGCGTCAGAAGGTGCTCGCCGCCGGCTACATGGACGAGGGCGCCTTTACCGGCCTGTTCGGGATGCTCCAGATCGACGTGATCTGGGCGAAGCCTTACAACGCCCGCGCCAAGGGCCGGCTTGAAAAGTGGTTTGACTACGGCCTGCACCAGCCGTTCGACAAGATCTGGCCCACGTATGCCGGCAACTGCCCGGAGAACCGGCCCGAGGGCCTCGATGCGTTGCTGCGTGATAAGGCCAACGTGCCGAGCTTCGAGCACGTGCACGCCGCCCTGGCCGAGCACATCGACGCGTGGAACCGCTCGACCAAACACGGCTTTGTCCCCGACGAGCTCGACGGCCTCAGTCCCCACGACTACTACCTCGCCAACGCCCGGCCTCGCGAGCTCGCCGACCCGGGCGTGCTCGACCACTTCATGCTCACCTACTCCGAGCCGGTCAACGTCCACCGCAACGGCGTGACGATCCGGCCGCTGGGCAAGGCGACCCAGTACGGCGCGGACTCCCAGGAGCTCGTGGCGCTCAAGGGCACCGGCCGCAAGGTGCGCGTCGGCTATCGCCAGGATGATCTGCGGCGGGCGTGGGTCTTCGACGCCGAAAGCATGAAGCTCATCTGCCAGGTGTGGGCGAACGACCCCGGCCTCCGCGCCACCGAGGGCGTCGGTCGCCAGCAGCTCGGCGATGCCCTGGCCCGCCAACGCAACGTCAACGGCTACACCATCCACTGTCACCGCAAGCTCACCGCCCGCGAGCTGGCCGTCGAGATCGCCACCGTGCTCGGCGTCGGCGGCGACAAGCAGCGCTCGGCGGCGTACCTGGTGCGGCGCATCGTCAAGGCGATAAAGGACCGCAGTTGCTCGATCTTTTTGAACGAGGCCCAGCAGCTCACGCCCGAATGCGCCAGCCTCATCCGCACCATTCACGATCAGACCTCGGTGCCCATCATCATGCTCGGCAGCCACGAAATCTTTCAATTCGTGGATGATCGCGCCACCGGCGGCGGGCAGTTCGCGCGTCGGACGATCAAGTGCAACATCGAAAGCCGCATGGCCAGGATGGCCGACCCGGAGAACCCCGGCAAGGTCGGCCGGCCGCTCTACTCGAAGGATGAGGTTCGCCGATTCCTGGCCAGCCGGCAAATCCGCCTCGCGGACGAATCGACGTTTGACATGCTGTGGCGCATCGCCTGCCTCACCAAACAAGGCACGCTCGGGCTCTTGAATGAGATCGTAGAGGGCATCGCCGAGCTCTACGGTGATGAGCCGGTGCGGCGCGAGGTTGTCGCGTCCATGCTTTTCATGCAGCTCGAAAACGACGCCGAGCTCGTGCTCGCCGCCGTCCAGGATCAGCAAGCCGACGAGCAGGCCGAGCCGGCGGCGGCGTAGGAGCAACCCATGGCTTGGACAGCGAAACAGAAGGCCCTCGCGGCCCAGGCGTGCAAGGCGATCGGCCTGGCAGACGAGCACCGCCGGCTCATCCTGCGCCAGTTCCCCGCCGCCCGCTACGACCAGGACGGCCGCCCCGCGGAGCAGCCGAGCACGCGCTCGAAGCGCCTCACGAATTCCGATTTCGAGGCGTTCATGGCGATCATCGAACGCCAGGCCGGCGGCCAGATCGTGCTCGCGAATCAGACATACGAGCCGGGGCACTTCCGAGCCAAAGCCGACGATCAGCTCCATCGCATGCGCCACCTCGCCCACCGCCTGGCTGACGCGCTGGAGTCCGCCGGCCTCCTGGAGCCCGGCCGCCAGGGCGTGCGACTGTGGATTGAAAAGTACGTCACCGAGGACGGCCCCGGCACCATCGAGGCCCTCGACTACGTCGGCCTGCACAAGCTCATCAACGGCCTGCGGGCCTACTCCCGCCGCCACGACGTGGAGCCCGCCGCCGCGTAACCCGCCAACCCCAGGAGCAGGGCATGGCAGCCCCAGCACAACCCCCGACACCCGAGACGAATCGCGACGCCACCGAACAGGCGCGCGAGCTGCACGAGCTCGCGGCGGACCTGCGCCGGGTCGCGCTACGGGTCGAGCACGCCGCCGCCCGCCTGGTGGACGATCCCGACGCCGTCACCGACCAGGGACTCATCCAGGCCGCCCTGGTCGAGCTCGGCCGGCGGGGCGAGCGCTCCAAGCTGCTCAAGCTCGATCGGCCCCTGCTCCGCGAGCTCTGCCACCGCCTCATCGAGCCGGGCGACTCCACCCACCAGACCATCGCCTGGCTCAGGGATCAGACCGACCTGTTCATCGGCAACAACGCGGTGTACCGCCTCCGAAGGAAGCTTCTCCGCACGATCGAACAGCTTTCAAACCCGCCTCAATCGGCCCATGCAGACCCCCGCCGGCGCGAGCTCATCGCCCTCGCCCTGGCCCAGGTCCGCCCCCGGCGCAACCAGCTCCTGACGCTGCCCGAGCCCCTGCTCATCGAGGCCCTGGAGCGTGGCCTGGCCAGCCCGTTCAACGGCTACCCCGGCCGCGCCTGGCTGCGCACACAAACCGCACTGACGATCAACAACCGCTCCTGGTTCACCCTCTGGGAACAGTTCCGCCGCCGCTACCAGGAGCTTGAGCGGCAGGCCGCACAACCGGCGCACGACGAGGCCGACCAGGCCGAGACGTGAGCCCCACCCGGGGGGGCCGGCCGCGAGCCGACCCCCCCGGGTGCGAATTCGACTTTCCGCAACAGCGCGGCCCTCGGGCGCCGTCATTTTCGTGCGCATCGCCCGCCGTTCCCCCTCCCGGGACTGCCGCGCGCGGGCGCGCGGCGCGCGGCAAAACCCTTGATAACGGCTTCAAAACGCGGGGTCGCGTGGCCATTTAGGTCTTTTTCGGCCTCGGCGTGGCCATATTGGTCCGGCGCCGGCGAGGCCGGTTTTCCGCCTGGATCTCGCGGCGGCGGATTCGTAAGCCTGCCTGTTGCCATAGCTTGCGCATGGCGTTTCCGGCGTTGCGCGTTCTGGCGCGTTAAAGCCCACGGTTGGCCACATTGACTGTCTCGGAACAACGATCAGATTGGCCACGCGGGACAGTAAATGGTCACGCCCCCACGCGCACAAGATCAGTGCCCGGGTCGGCCGTTGGGCCCCTGCACTTGGGTTGGCAATGTTGATCTGCGTCAGGCCCCGGGTCGCCCCGGCCGGGGCCACGGCGCCGGGCTGACGCCCCTTCAGGCTTGAGGGGAACTGCTCCAGCACCTACGCTGTGTCGGAACCCAGGCCACGAATGACCACGAACGCCAAACCCTCTTTGATCACCGCAAGATGTACACCTTCAAGTCGGTTGCGGCGCCCGGCCGCTGGCGGGGACGCCGCCGGTGGCACCCGTCCAGCACGGTTTCCGACGGCACCTGGAACGCGGCCTGGGGCACGCTTTGCCGCGGCCGAGCAAGGAGCACGCCTTGAGCGTTGAGATTGAAGCGAAAATGCGCCTCGCCGACCGCCAGGCGATCGTTGACCGCCTGCGCGAGCTCGGGGCCGAAGCGCAAGGCGAGATCCTCGAAACCAACACCTACTTCGACACCGAGGCCCACCGCCTCAAGAGCGGGGACGAAGGCCTGCGCATCCGTGTCGAGCAGCACGCCGACGGCTCGCAGCGCGCCACCATCACCCACAAGGGCCCGCGGGCCCACGGCCGGCTCAAGAGCCGCGCCGAGCACGAGGTGGCCATCGAAGACCCCCGCGCCGCCGGCGACCTGCTCTCGGCGATCGGCTTCGCCCCCGTGCTCAGCTTCGAAAAGCGCCGCACGCGCTACCGCCTCGACGACTGCTGCATCGAGCTCGACGCCCTGCCTTACCTCGGCGACTACATCGAGATCGAAGGCCCCAGCGACGAGCACGTGCTCAGCGTCCGCCAACGCCTGGGCCTGGACGACGTGCCCCTGGTCCGCGCCAGCTACATCGCCATGCTCGACAACCACCTCCGCGAGCATCGCCTCAACACCAGCATGATCCGCCTCGAGCCCGCCACCAACGGCCGCGACTGACCATCGTCGCCCGAGGCCCTCACCGCTGCACACCCCCCAATGCCGTCATTGCAGGTTCGCATGCGGCCGCGCCAGCCGCATGTTCGTCGGCAGCAGGTAGTTCTGCCCGCGATAGGTGTAGACCATGCCGGAGACGACGAACACCGTCGATCCGCCGCGCCGCGCCGCGGTGTTCTCCATCGACGCGAGCAACTGGCACGGCATCAGGCGCATCGGCGGCTCCTGGGCTTCAGGGGCATCGGCATCGAACACGAACATCGCCTCGGCCCCGTCGGCCGTGCGCGCCAGACGCCCGCGACGCTGGATCACCAGCTCGCCCTCGTCGCGCAGCCCCGCCTCCGCCGCCTCGCCACCGTCCGCCGGCCGCGGCGCCGTCGGC
>SLDI01000513.1:0-5174 GCA_007125385.1 Phycisphaeraceae bacterium
TTCGCAGGTGATCGAACGTGACGGGGTCGTCGTGCATCTGGTCAGCGATCCGCGCCATCTGCATGTCCACGTGAGGACCGATCAGCCGCGCGTTCGTCTGTCGCTCTCGCACGCCGACAGCATCGTCGAGCCCAGGCGAACCGCCGTGCTCGAAGCCGCCGACGACGGCTCAATGTCCGCCGACATCGAGGGCCAAGCCCTGCTGGCCACCACGGCGCACCGCGCAGGCGAGACGTGGTCGGCGGAATGGTCGATCCCGTACGGCGTGGTGCAGCAGCAGAAGCCCTGGCTCAACGGGGTGGACCACGGCCGCTATCGCCTGTCGATCAATGATGGACCGGTAGAGCACCTCTACCTGCTCAGCACCCCGGAGCGGTTCATTCAGCGCCTGGAAGACGCCGTGCTAGGCACCATTGATTTCTATTACGACTACTGGCGCGAGCACGGAGAGATTCCCAGCGGGCTGCATCTGGTGTCCCACGGTCCGACGACCGGCTGGGAGCTTTCCGACATGGGTAACGCGGCGCACCTTATACGCACGATCGCTTTATGGCAGATGTACCGCGATGGCACTTCAGAATGGGAGTCCGTGCGTCGGTCGATGCCCGACCAGCCCAAGGCGGTGCCCTCGCTTCCGGATGCGACCCTCAACGCCCAGCAGGAGATCATCGGCCTGATGAAGGACCGGGATCGCGTGGAAATGCCCGAGGGCTACGACGCGCATGAAACACATCGCCGAGAGTAGAGTAGCATGGATCTGTCGAATGCGACATCCAAGACCCTCGTGACCACCTTGGCTCGCTCGCTGGCGCAGCCGACGGCGCGCTCCGGACGTAAGCTGAGGACCGAGGAGGAACTGGCGGAGCAGTTGGGGCTCGGCCGCTGGCGCCTGCGCGAGGCGCTGAACGACCTGGTCCGCCAGGGGATCCTCAGCCGGCGACGCGGCGCCGGATCCTACCTTCGCCGCGTGCCGGCACGCGAGGAAACCACCGAGACGGATGGGTTCGTCATCCCCACGCGTGTGCTTTTTGCTGACGAGGACGAGCGGGGCCAATCCCGCAGCCCCGTCGGCAGCGCGCATCGATTCCACATTGGGTTGTGGGGCGACCTGCACAACCAAGGACGGAACCAGCCGAACCAGCGCATCCTGGCGCTGCTGTCTGAACGACTGGGAGACATGGGGCATTCGCTGACGATGCACCCGACGACGAACAAGGATGGGGCATTGTCCGCCGATCGTCTGCGCGAGCTTGTTCGGCAGCAACCGTGCGACGTCTACCTCGTTGTCGGCCGGTATATGAACCTCTTCCGCGAGGCCGTGGGAAAGACCGATCGTCCCATCGTTTCCTTCTCGATCAGTTCGCGTGCCGTCGATTTCGAGCCAATGGTCATGCTTGAGACGGAGCGGGCCATTGAACGGGCTATTGGTATATTCCACCGGCAGGGCTACGAGCGGATCGCGGCCATGTTCCTCGGTGAGCGTGAGGGCTTGGTCTCGCACCGGTACCCGCTGTTCTACGAAGCGATCACCGGGGCGCTGGGCCTCACCTACAAGAACACGATCGTTGCACAGCCGGCGGGCATTCCGGGGATCCGGGAAATGCAGGCGATGCTCAAGGAATCGGATCGGCCCGACGCCTTGTACGTCGGCGACGACCACCTGATCCCCGGTGTCGCCGAGGCCATGTCGCAAGCCGGCGTCGAGCCGGGTCGTGACTTGGCGGTGATCACCCTTAGCAACAGTGGCATGCCCCTGGGCGGGGAAGTGCGATGGAGTCGGCTCGAGTTCGACCTCGAAGTGTTCGTGGAGCAGATTGTCTCAGAGCTTATGGGCAGCCTGGGGGCGTCCGAGCCGCGTCGCGTGACCGTGGCCCATCACCCCGTCTGGAAACCGGGCCAGACGCATGGGCCGGACGCGGCGGCTCGCATCAAGGACACCGCGGCCACCGGAGAATTTCGGTAAGCGCGCACCGGTCGGACGCGCCAGTTAGGCGCCTTACGCGTTGTTGGTTTCGGAGGTAAGCATTGAGAGGAGAAAGCGTATGGAGGGATGTTTCGTATCGTTCGATGCCGGCTTCCCGAGTTGACGGGCGCTGGCACCCGCAGCAATCAACCGATGGTTCTGATCCAATCGTTCGAAGGCAATCGGTCACATCGTTACCCAAAGGAGGATTATTATGACCATGCACCTTTCACGCCATCGTGGCGCTTTCGGCCTGAAGGCACTGGGCTCGACGCTTGCCGTGGCTTCC
Source organism: Phycisphaeraceae bacterium (assembly GCA_007125385.1). GTDB lineage: Bacteria > Planctomycetota > Phycisphaerae > Phycisphaerales > Phycisphaeraceae > SKPT01. The sequence goes on from SLDI01000513.1 coordinate 2,253, forward strand.
CTGATTATCGGTGGGTCGGCCGGGGCGCAGGGCGCCGTCCCCGTTTATGAGAACGACTTCGAAGGTCCGGACCCATTGGAGGGCTGGAGTACCTCGGGTAATGTCAGCGTCGTGTCGGCGGACTCGGCGACGGACCTCGACGGGAACCCCCTGTCCGACGTTGAAGGTCGAAGCAACATCCTCCAGATGGTGGTCAGCGACTTCAATCTGGCATCGGCGACCACCCCGCGGCTAGAAGACCTTCACGACGGCGACAGCTACCCGATTGTCATCGTGTCCTTTGACCGATACAAGGCCAACGACGCCGACGCTGCCAACATCGCCCAGTCCGACAAGGCCCGCGCGAGCACCGCCGACCTCTCCCAATTTGAAGTGGTCGACTGGTTCGTCAGCGGTAACAGCCGGTTCAACACGGCCGATGGCCAGCACCAGGGCGCCGGGTATCCCGCAGGCGAATGGGTGCACAACGAGTGGGTGATCGATCTTGCGAGCCAGACGTTCAGTGCGACAATCACCGCTGCTGACGGCAGTGTCATCCATGAGGTTGACAACTGGCCGGTCAAGGAGCAGTCGGACGATCCGCTCACGGCGATTCGTCACATCGCATTCACCACCTTCAGTCCGCCCAACCCCAGCGGAAGCCAATGGTACGACAATCTCGAGATCACCGCGATCCCCGAGCCGTCGAGTCTGGCGTTGCTCGGTGCCGCTGGCCTGCTAGCAATGGGACGTCGTCGGCGATAATGCCGTCGTATGACCTGCACGGCGGTGCCGTCGCAGGCGCGGGCCGCCTTTCAAGATGGAGGTAGTGAACATGGTCCGCGGCTGGATGATGCAGCGAGCATGCGTGCTGGCCCTCGGCAAAAGCGGCATGTGTCACCGCTTCCAATCGTATGTTAATTCCACATGGTCGCTCAGGCATGCTTGAAGCACGGATCCCCTCGATATTAGAAGGAGACTCAGCATGATCTTGCACCTCTCAACAGTTCGTCGCGTGTTCGACGTGACGGGTCTGCGCCCGACTCTTGCCGTGGCCGCCCTGATCCTCGGGGGTTCGGCCGGGGCGCAGGCGACTATTCCCGTTTATGAGAACAACTTCGAAGGTCCGGACCCATTGGCTGGCTGGAGCACTTCGGGCAACGTCAGCGTCGTGTCGGCGGACTCGGCGACGGACCTCGACGGGAACCCCCTGTCCGACGTTGAAGGTCGAAGCAACATCCTCCAGATGGTGGTCAGCGACTTCAATCTGGCATCGGCGACGACCCCGCGGCTGGAAGACCTTCACGACGGTCAGACATATCCACTTGTCCTCGTGTCCTTTGACCGATACAAGGCCAACGACGCCGATGACGCCAATGTGGCCCAGTCCGACAAGGCCCGCGCGAGCACGGACGCTCTGTCACAGTACGAGGTGGTCGACTGGTTCGTCAGCGGTACCAGCCGGTTCAACACGGCCGAGGGTCAGCACCATGGCGAGGGGTACCCTATGGGCCAGTGGCTGCACAACGAGTGGATGATTGATCTTGCCGGCCAGACGTTCAGTGCGACAATCACCGCTGCCGACGGCAGTATCATCCATGAGGTGGAGAATTGGCCGTTTAAGGAGCAGTCGGACGATCCGCTCACGGCGATTCGTCACGTGGCGTTCACGACGTTCAGTCCGATGCACGTCACTGGCAGCCAGTGGTACGACAATCTCGAGATCACGGCCACGACCCTCGAGCCGGACATTCTTCTCGGCGACATGAACCTCGACGGCGTCGTGGACACCGGCGACGTGGCGCCGTTTGTTCTGGCGCTGACCGACGCGGAGGCGTACCAGAACCAGTTCGGCGTTGACGAGGCGACGATGATCTCCGCGGGCGACATCAACAGCGACGGCGCTTTTGATACTGGCGACGTAGCGCCGTTCGTGCAGTTGCTCGTCGGGGGCGACGCCGCGAGCGTGCCCGAGCCGGGAAGCTTGGCGTTGCTGGGCGCCGGGATCGTTGCGCTGATGCGCCGCCGGCGCAACGCGTGAACGTTCCCCCCTCCTGGTTCCCACCCTGCGCCTACCGGCAGGGGTGGGGCTTTGATCCATGTACGTTGGTATTGCGTTGCGACCTGTCCACTAGGAGCCACGTCATGTCCAAGCGTAAAGCATTCCACTCTATGGGAACTGCTTGTCAACGCTGCTCGGCTAACATCGTCGCGTATGTTCGCCCAGGTCGGAATCTGATCAAGTTGACCACGTTGTTGGCGTGGCGGCTGGATTCATCTCTTCCCCGCAAACAGTCGATTCCCGCTGCCGTACAAGATCCCAACGCGCTGTGGCGTTGGGGGACGCGGCCGCGGAACCTCCATCGTCCGGACCCAATGAGGGCCCGCCCCGATCACCAGAATAACACGAGTGCTCCCTTCACTCTCGGCCCCGTCGCTTGTATCCCGCCCATCGACAGGGCATGCCAGCGTACCGCAGATGCTGTGTTCGGCAATGCTCCGTTGTTTTCTCCGCCGGAGGCCGTTGGACCGGCCTGGATGGCGAGTGAGTACGGCGATGAACACGTTGATCTCGTCCGTGCACTTAAGGACGTCGGCGCCGACGACCAACTGGAAAGCGAGGTTGCTGTGAGCGATCAAGAGTTGCCCCGTACACGGGCGCGTGGTATGGCCGGCGGACATGACAACAGAAGAAGTGTTTTCTGGACTCGCTGCGAACCCCTACACGGTTTCACGCTTATCGAGCTGCTGGTCGTCATCTCGATCATCGCCGTGTACCACACCTGCCCGCGCAGGTAGGCCGTGACGCGGCCGACGCGAAACGAGCTCGTCTTGGACATTGACGGGGCTCCCGAGAACCCACCGCTGCAAAGCGCTACAAAAGCGCTACAAGCCGGGGGTGTCCGGGACCGTCCCAGAAATGCAAAAGCCCTTGAAACCGAA
>SLDI01000416.1:0-5166 GCA_007125385.1 Phycisphaeraceae bacterium
ATTCGCCGTCGAAGCTGGCCAGATCGCCGTCGCGGTCGACGGTGTAGATCCGGTCGGGGTCGGTGGGGTGGACGCGGAAGGTGGGCTTGGAGTCCATGACGTTGATCGCCCAGCCCGGGCGTGTGTAGACGTCCCAGGTTTCACCGCGGTCGTCGCTGCGGAGGACGGCGTCGCGATCGCCGTTGACGGCGTAGACGGTGTCCGGCTGGGAGGGGGCCATGCCGACGATGATGCCGTTGTGCGGCTCGAGCCCGGCGACGCGCTGGAAGCTGCGTCCGCCGTCGGTCGATCGTTTGTCGTGGGCGTAGACGATGCTGGGGTCGTCCGGATGGAAGGCGACGTAGAGGTGGCCGGCCTCGTCGTCGTGGACGATCTGCCAGGTCGCGCCGCCATCCTCGGAGCGCACGAGCTTGCTGGCCCAGTACATGCCGGCCGCGGCGACGATGACCTGGCCGTCGGAACCGGGCTTGATGTCGCCGGCGTACATGCCCGAGTGGCGGATCATGTCGTCGCGTCGCCACTGCCAGGGGATGCCGTGTCGCTCGAAGTAATCCCCGCCGGTGTCGGTCGTGACCATGCCCACGTCATAGAGGAAAAAGGCGAAGCGGAGGGGGTCGTGGCGGTCGAACGCGGCGGCCGAGGTGAACCAGCCCCAGGCGTAGCCGGTCCACAACGTGGAGCTGTCACGGAAGGTGCGGCCGCCGTCGTCGGTGCGCCACAACGTCGCCCGCGAATAGCCGACGGCCTTGGCCGGGTCGCGGGGGTCCGGCAGGACCGCGGAGAAGGGCCCGTCAAAGTCGCCTTTCCAATGGCCGTCGTCGCGTCCGAGGCCCTGGGCCGGCTCGGTGGTAGCGCGGTGCCACGTTGCGCCGCCGTCGTCGGTCACCAGCGTGCCGGCATTGCGCTGGCCGACGAGGTACATCACGTCGCGATCGCGCTGGTGGATGAAGACGTACATGGCGTCAAAGGCGTGGATCTGCTCGAAGCTCGCCCCGCCGTCGCGCGAGCGATACAACCCTTGGCCGCGCACCGTGGCGTGGATCTCGTCGGGCGTGGCCGGGTCGAGGCGCACGGACGAGACGTGCCCGGCGGGCAGGTCGCCCAGGGGCTGGAGGGTCTGCCCGGCGTCGTGGCTGACGAACAACCCGGCGCTGGAGGCGACGAAGACGTGATCGTCGTCGTGGGGATGGACATGCACGGCATAGAGCGGGTCGTGGCCGTCGAGCTCGGCGGCGCGGCTCCAGCTCCGGCCGCGGTCGTCGGAGCGATAGAGTCCGCCGTCGGGGAAGCCGGCGTACCATCGCCGGGCGCCGTCGTCGTCCACCGAGCCCGGGGCGTGGGCGATGTTCTCCTGGTGCGTGCGCTGGTGTTGGGAGTCGGTCGCCAGGGCGAGGTCCCACGTCTCGCCGCCGTCCGTGCTGCGGTAGAGCCCCGCGTCGTCGGCGAGCAGGTAGTTCCAGGCGTTGTCGACGATGAACAGCAGCGTGTCCGGATCGACGGGGTCGACGGCGATGGACTGCCCGGCCGTGACGTGCAGCCCCCGGCCGAGCAGGTGGTGCCACGTTCGGCCGTTGTCGTCGCTGCGCCAGGCCTGCCCGACGTCGTGGGAGAGGTAGACGATGTCCGGGTGGGACGGCGATCGCGCCATGCCGTGCGGGTGCTGCTCCGCCTCGCCGCCGATGACGCCGGCCTGAAACTCGGCGTGCGATCGGATGGACATGATGCGCCAGCGCGGCTGATCGTCATCGGCCGTTGCCGGGGCCACAGCGAGGATCTGGCCCATCGCGGCCAGGCAGACAGCCGTCGCCAATTGCACGCTGCGCATCGTTGCCATGACAGTACTCCGGAGGTGATGGTGTGACCCGTTGCCCGACGGTCATTTCCGGGCCATTGTACCTCCCGGCGTTCGAGCGTCGACGCCGGGGGGAGCTTGATCATTGTTGTCGGGGTGGCGGGGTGTCGGGGTGCCACTGACAAGGTTGTCCTCGGCCTTGTCAGTGCTTGACGGCGATTTGTACTGCCAAGCTCCGCCGGCTGCGCTTGTATTCCTGAGCAGAGATCAACAGGCAAGCGTGGCCGGCTGGTTGATGCGTTCGTACCAGGTCGTCGGCTCACGGGTCCAGCCGTTCTTGAGGCGGTGATCCTCGGCCAGCAGCTTGCGGTAAAGGTAGCGCCCGCCGATCGCCGCGGCGAGCCGGGCGCGCAGGCCGAACGTGCGGCAGATGTCCTTGAGCAGGTTGTCGATGCGATCGTACAGCTTCGGATCGCGCCGGAACCACTTGCGCGCCGCCCAGCACGCGGCCGCGTAGCTGGTCGCCAGCTCGCGCGCCTCCCATGCGAACCGCGCGCGGATGCGCGGGTCGGGACAGTTCCGGTAGCGCTTCCAGCCGGCCAGCGTGGTGCGGGCGACGCGGATCACGCTCGGGCCGTTGACCGCGAAGTCGCGCTTGAACGCGCGGAGGATCATCTCGCTTTCGGCGCCGGGTGGGATGTGCGGATGGCGGAAGTTGAAGCAGAGCTGGCCGTGGAAGTCGGCCATGTCCTCGCAGTCCGGGTCGAGCAGCGTGCCGGCGGCGCGATGCTCCTCGAACAGCGCGGTGCCGGGCACCGGCGTGTAGAGCATGAACTGGTGGAACTCGGTGTCGTGCCTGGCGGCGTGATCGATGGCTTCGTCGATGTTCTCGGGCGTGTGCTCCTCCATGCCGATAATGCTCGAGCCCAGCACCCGGATCCCGTGCGATTGGAGCGTGCGCACCAGGCCCAGCGTGTCGGTGCCGCTGAGCTTGGCGTACTTGCTGTCCTTGCCCTCCAGGCCCATCCAGACCCAGGAGATGCCCATCGCCACGAGCTGGTCGAGGCGATAGGAGCGCAGGACGTTGGCGGAGCTGAAGACGTACATCGCCCAGGCCTTGTCGTGCTCCTGCATCAGCTCGAGCAACCGCAGGGCGCGCTTGCGGTGCAGAAGGAAGTTCTCGTCCATGATGAAGAACGAGCGCACGCCGAGCTGCCGCTCGACCTGGCACATGACGTCGAACAGCTCGTCGCCCGTCTCATAGAAGCCGATGTGCCGGCCCTTGCCGCCGAACATCGCGCTGGTGGCGCAGAAGTTGCACCCGACGGGGCATCCCACGGAGGGGATGATGGTGGCGGCGACATCACCGCGACGTTCGCGCAGGGTGATGCCCATGGAGCGCGTGCCCAGGCCGGAGAGAATCGGCGGATGCTCGATGGGGCGATCGGGGTCGGGCTCGTTGAGAAAGCGTCGGAACCAGGCGATGCCCTCGCCGCGGACGATGTGGTCGGCGTCGATCTTCTCGTCCAGGCGTGGCACGTTGGCGACGTGGCCGCCGACGACGATGGTGGCGTCGGGCTGCTGCTGGCGGATGCGCAGGCACATGCGCCGAACCTTCTCGACGTTGGCGGGGATGGCGCTGATGCCGACGATGTCGTAAGGTTCGTCGGCGAGCTCCTGCTCGAAGCGCTCGAGGCTGGGGAAGTCGAGCAGCGTGCAGGGGGCGGTGATGTTGGCCTGGATGAGCATCAGGCCCCAGGAGCGGTGGAACATGCGCAGGGAGAAAGGCCCCTGCACGCGGGTGACCTGGTTGTGGTAGAGCTCCATGGGGTTGATGGCGCGGCTGCCATGCTCGTCGTCGCGGGCGTAGGGGCCGAAGACGCTGACGAGCAGGACGCGGGCGTTGGGGCCGCGGGGATGGACAGGATCGGCATGGGCCGTAACATCGGAGGCGACGGGAAGGTGTAGTGTCAAGGGAGCGTCTCAATGAGCGGGTGTGGTGGCGATGACGAACGATACAGGATAGACACACCTTTTGGTCCTGTCATGGGGAAGGGTTGGAAATCCGGGGCGCCAATTCGCGCCGGCGCGCGGGTGGGCCAGCTTGAGCACGACCAACCGCCGGCCCGCCGGCAGAGAGCGTAAGTGATGCCAGATGCCATTCTTATCGACATCCTCCCCGTCGCCGGAGCTGTGACCCTGGCGATGCTGATCGGAGCGGCGCTGCTGCACTTGCTCCCCCGCCTGGGCCGGTGGGGGCGCGCGGCGAGTGAGGCGTCGGCGCGCGCGCCGGTGCTGGACCTGTGGATCACCTACTTCACCGTGCTGCCGCTGATGGTCGGTCCGGTGTGGGCGGGATGGTGGGGGTTGCTGGGCGCGGTGCTTGGGCAGGTGGTGGGCGTGCTGCTGTGGACGGCCGCGCACGAGCTGGCGCACCCGGCGGCGCGGCGCGGGCCACGCATCGTCAAGGTGATCAACGCCAAGGTGGGCGCGGTGCGGAACATCACGGCCGTGTGGGTCACCGCGGTCGTGCTGCCGCTGTTCTGGGTCGTGCGCATGGCGCAGGTGGGCGTCTACCCCTGGCTGACGCTGCTGGTGAAGCTGCCGGCCTATCGTCACGCGGAGTGGGTGAACGTCTCGCGGCACAAGTTTCGCGGGCTGGTCGGGCACGATCTGATCTGGTGCCTGTATTGCGACTGGATGACGGGCGTGTGGTCGCTGGGCTCGGAGATGCTGCGCAACGTGGAGTCGTTCTGGTGCCCGATCCGCTTTGACAGTGAGAAGAAGTGCGAGCGCTGCCGGGTGGACTTCCCGGACATTGATGGTGGGTGGGTGCCTGCCGACGGAACGATGGAGGAGGTGACGCAGGTGCTGGAGCGGATGCACGACGGTCATCACGGTTGGTTCGGGCATCCGGCGCGGCTGACGGTGGAGGGGCAGCCGACGAAGCCCCCGCGCGAGGCCGACGAAGCGGGCACGCGGTAGGGCGGATCGTTCGCCACCGAGGCGGCAGGCGATCCAATCAAGCCGGCAGCGCGACGCTGCGGGCGGGTTGGTCGTGCGAAGCGATGGTGGCCGCGCGTTGCGGGCGCGAATGTGGTCGATCGGACGCCATGGCCTGCAATGGATCCATGGTTGAACGCACATGGATCTCACCGCCGAAACGCGCACCCGGCCAGCGTGCGCGCAAGTCTCTGGCGCAGCGGATGTTTGACCGCAAGTGCGGCGCACGGCACGATATAACGCCCCACGCCGGTGTGGCGGAATTGGCAGACGCGAGGGATTCAAAAGCCGCCTCGGCGAGTGTGCAAGGCTAACGGATGGGAAATTTGATTTGGGTGACCTCGTGCATGGCGTGCATGGGATCAGCTTGG
>SLDI01000635.1:0-5153 GCA_007125385.1 Phycisphaeraceae bacterium
GCGGCTCCAATAATACCCGCCACCGCCTCCGAACAGTAGGACTAACACGACGATCAATATGATTATTCCCGTAGTGCCCATGATCGTTCCTTTGCTGTGAATTGATGCAGCCGCCTTCGGCCCTGAACATATCCGTACCCGTTCACCCACCGCAACAGCTTCCCTTTTGTGCTTCGTGTTCCGCCTGCGTGACCTTATCGACGGCCTTCTCAGCTACTTGCTTGACCTTGCCGACAGCCTGGTCGGTCTTGCCTCGGGCACGAAGTTTGTCGTTGCCCGTCAACGAACCCGCAGCTTCCTTGGCTCGGCCTTTCACCACGTCTGTCTTTCCACTCATGATGGTGCCTCCTGCTCCCATTAAGAACTTGGGCGCGCAAAAAAAACAGCCGACATGCAGAAACGCCCTGAGGCATTGCTGCACGTCGGCTTACTCATTGACGGGTCTCCCATACGCGATGGGCTACCCTTCATCGAATCTTCCGATGTGGACACCGGACAGGTTCCGGCACGTTCACTGATATTTTACCATAGGACGCCGCGTCGGAAAGGCAAGGTCGATATGTTAACCCCAGAACAATCGCATCTGTCATGCGATAAAGCAACCCTTCTTCTGTAAATCGCCGTTGATTGGGCGGCTCATCGGGCTTCCATGTTGAGGTAGGTCCGGGCGGTTTCCCAGCCGGGACCACCGACTACCGCCTCGGCGGGGACACGCAGCGGGCGCGGAAGGGAATGGACAAGGCTTTCACGACCAATGCCTACCTGCCCGAAGTGTTGCTGCAGGACGATGCGCCTGAGGGCTATAACCAAATCCCGTGGATGAAATTCTGAAAAAGGCGGCGTACCTTGGGTGTATCGCACACACCCACAAGGCCCAACGCGGGCAGGAGTACACCGCCATGACAGACGCTACCACCGAATCGGTGACGTTTCCACTCCCGGGCTCCAACGCCGGCCACGTGGGCATGCCGGCCCCGGCCGACCCGCTCACCGAGGTCCTGCGCCACGGGGCCCAGCGGCTGCTGGCCCAGGCCGTCGAGGTCGAGGTCGAGCAGCGGATCGCCGACCACGCCCACCTGCTCGACGAGAACTGCCACCGCCAGGTCGTGCGCAACGGCTACCGCGCATCGGGATGGCAGTAGCACGAGGCAGCCGGCTGCACGTCCGCACGTACCCAAGCCCGCTCGAGTTCAACGTCGAGCGCCGCCGCCTGCTCGTCACGGCCCTGGGCTTCCAGCGATTGTTTCAGCCCCAGTAATGCCCAGCCGTTGTTCGGGTGCCGCTCCATATCGCGCCGATAGACGGCCTCGGCCTCTTCCGGGTGATCGCCAGCCAACAGCAGCGCGCCGAGGGCGTGCCGGGTCGGGTGCATCCAGCCGGGTGGCTCGTCGTACAAGAGGGCATCTTCCAACTCGACCGCCTCGCGGAGCGCATCGAACGCGTCGTCGTGTCGGCCATCGTGGAACGCCAGCTCGCCCTCCGCCATCAGCCGTGCAATGTCGATCACATCGTTGGCGTTGTTCTGCCCCACCTGCCAGTCGTCAGGAATCTCGGCCACCACGCGTTCAAAGGCTTCCAGTTCGTCGCTCGCTTCGTCCAGTCGACCGAGGTTGCTCAGCGCGATGGTGCGGGCGTACCGCCAGTGGGCTCGGCTGACCAGGCGATAGTCGTCCGGCTCGGACGTGTCGAGTATGTCCTCCCACCGGCCGAAGCGGATCAGCACGTGGTAGGTCACCGGCATAAAGCCGTCGGCGATGAATGTCCACTCACGCAGGAACGCTTCGGGTATATCGCGTTCGAGCTCCCCGGCCGCCGCCAGGGCCTGCTCGTACCGCCCTTCCATCATCGCGGACCATGCCAGGAAATGGAGATTGTGAACGTAATAAAGCGAGTAAAAGTCGGGCTCGGGCGCGACGGCAAAGTACGCACGATCTGCCTCGATCGCCGCCACGTTCGCGTCTGATGCGTCCGCCCACTTGCCGAGCCGGGCGTGGATATGGGCCGGCATGTGGACCAGATGCCCCGAGCCGGGCACCAGCTCCGGCAGCCGGTCCGCGGCGGCGACCGCCCGCTCCGGCTCCGGCGACGCTTCGACGGCGTGGATATAAAAGTGATTCGCGCCGGGGTGGTTCTCATCCAGCTCCATCACACGTTCAAGCACCGCGACGATCTCCTCCGTGCGTCCCTTCGGCTCGCCCTCGCGCGTCCACAGATCCCACGGCTGAAGGTTCATCAGCGACTCGGCAAACAACGCGCCCACATCCGGATCTTCCGGATATGCGTCCCATACCTGCTCCATCGCATCAGCGTAAGCCTCGTCGAGATGCGTGCGGTCCTCGGGGACCGGCATGGCGTATCGCTCGGCGACGGCCCGGATCATCGCCTGCTCGACTGGGGAAGCATGGTCGACGCGCGCCACCGCCTCCTGCGCCGCGTCGTAGGCCAGCCTGGATTCCTCCTCGCTCATGACCGGGTTGTTGATGTGCAGGCCGTGGGCATAGGCGACGCCCCACCACGCCATCGCGAAATCCGGATCATGCTCCGCCGCCTGCTCGAATGAACGGATTGCTTCGTCGTGGTTGAAGCCATAAAGCAATTGCATGCCCTGGTCGAACCAGCGCTGGGCCTGCTCGGAGTCGGTCGTGGCTTGTCGGTGATAGTTGCCGAAGCCCTCGTAAAAGCGGGGGGGCGTATCACCGACTGCCGCCACCGCAGTGGGTGCGCGATCCGCCTGCTGCGATGGCTCTGTGTAGTGAATATCCAACGGCCCCACGCCTGTGACCTGAATCACCGTCTCGCCTTCCGCCAGGACGAAATGCGGCTCGTCTGCTGGAATGGAGACGAAGCTGCCTGCCGGGTAAGCCACCAGCGCCTGTTCATCGAACCGCTCGCCCATGCCCAGGTGCATGGTTCCCTCGATCACCGTGACGCGTTCGGAGTGCGGGTGCGAGTGGGCGGGGAAGCGATAGCCGTCGGGCATGCGCATCCGAACCACGAACGGCTCGTTTGCTTCGGGGTTGCCGTCCAGCACCGCCAACTCCGCGCCAGCAGGCACCGCGGCGGGTGCGGGCTGCCATTCGACCTCCGTCGGCACAACGGCCACCGTCCGCTCGGCGGGCGTCTGATCCAGGGCCAAGTCGCGGGTCGACGCATCGCAGCCGACAAAGAAGATGCCCGTCATCAGCAGGAGGCATGTTGGGCCGACCGTCGCGCGGGATGAACGCATGATTCTTCTCCTGATGGTTGGCGCCACCCGGCACGACTGGGTCGCGATTGGCTGAACAGCCTCACCTCACCGCCCCAATTGACTGAGGGGCCCCATGGGTCGCGTCGGATGCAGAAGCGTCACGCGGATGAAACGCACCCTGCGTCGCCCCCGCTGCCGAGGTTCATCAACAAGGCATATCCGTATGGTCCTTACACACCCGAATGCGTCGTCGAGCTGACAAGCCGGAGCATTGCGGCCGTCCGGCCGCGTTTCACCTCATCCTGCAGCAGTGGGTTGCCGCGCCTCGGCCGTAGTCGGGTCGATGATCGTAGCCACCTCTTCGATGCGGGTGGCCGGGAAGCCCGACTGGTCCGCGTGGTCCCGCACCAGCTTCTCATTGGCGGCGTTGTAAATGCAATAGATCTTGTCGCCCGTCACGTAGCTGTGAACCCATTGGATGCGCGGCCCGAGGTTCTCCAGCACGCCGCACGACTTGCTTGCTGCATTCTGGAGATCGGCGGCAGACATCTGCCCCGCACCGGGAATCTCACGCTCGATCAGGTACTTGGGCATGTCAACCTCCTTTGAGTTGGATGCAAAGGTGTGCGACTCACGCCCACCTCATTATGCCCAATCCCCCAGCCGGGACCAAGCCCCCACTTGGAAAATCGGGGTGAGGACCACTACCGTCCCAATGTTTTTGGTTGAAAATGACGTAAGACCGGACCCATCAGTGACTTCCGTTAATTCCAGGCGTGCATCGATTTCAGATCGCGTCCATCATGGGGCCTCTCCCCGGTCGAAAGGGAGGTCCGTGCACGCTGGCCGCACCATTCGCGCAGGCCATGGATCTGCTGCCACTGCGGCGCTTTCACACCTGCGTGAAACGCTACGGCGGTGACATAAGCTCAAGGACGTCACTTGCCTCGAGCGGTTCAAGCAGGAGGAGACAGCTCGGTTTATTCCGGCGGAATGCTTTGACCTGTACAATAATCATTCCTTCACGAGCCGGTTGTGCTATGTTGATCGCGAAGAAGGCCGGCAATGGGCTGGCCAGCAGTCAACTGGGGAGTGTTGATTTACAGGAGTCCGTCATGAGCAGCGCGTCGCGACCGACCGTATCCACTTCCTCTGCCGTTCGCCAGGTACCCCATGGCGAGGGCGAGACGCATCCGGTAATGGGTGATCCGATGCGCTTTATCATGACTGCGGCGCACACGGGCGGCACGTATGCGATCTCAGAGATCGACGTTCGACCGGGCAGTGGCGCGCCGCCGCACATCCACCACAATGAGGAAGAGGCGTTCTACGTGCTTGAAGGCACCTTCACAGCGACCGTGGATGGCACGACCCATCGCATGGCGAAGGGCGACTATTTGCATGTGCCGCGCGGGCGGGTGCGCGATTATCTCAATACCGGCGAAACGCATGGCCGCTTGCTGATCCTGCACTGCCCCGGATCGGCAGCGGATTTCTACATTGGCATGGGCAAGCTCGAAGTGCCGCCTCGCATCGAGGACATAAAGGCACTGGGTGATCGCTTCGGGATCGAGGTCGTTGGGCCCGGTGCGGGCGCTGAATAGCCCATACCCCCCAGCGACGGATAGATGCTATGTGGCGGGCCTCCGTCCGGGTCCAGCCCCGGGGAGCGTCCCCGGGCCGGCTATCAATAGTATGACAAGTGGGCCTGACGCCGGTCAAGAGTCAGGTTTCGCGGTTTGGTCGGCTGGCTTGGCCACCGGACCGGGCCGGGCCGTCAGTCTTACCGGGCGGCGGCGTGGGCGGTGTACCTGTCATCCGCCGGGAGCGCCGGCGAGGCGGGCGAGGTTGAAGCGGCGCGGTGACGGCGGGCGCTACGACCGCTCGGCGGCACAACCGGCAAGGTGGCCCGTCGCCCAGGCCCATTGAAAGTTGAACCCGCCGATGCGCCCGTCCACGTCGAGCA
>SLDI01000733.1:0-5151 GCA_007125385.1 Phycisphaeraceae bacterium
CAAAGCTGGGTGCCACGGCTTGCCCTTTCGGGACAAGCCGTGGCACCCCGACTGATCCGGCTTTTCGCAGTTGGAGAGTGATGATGCTTGATGTCATGCGGTTCAGTGCGGTGCTGGTGTTGGCGCTTGGGTTGGTGCGTGTGGGTGTTGTCGACGCGCAGCAGGAGGAGGTCGGGGAGGTTGCAGTGGGGATCGTGTGGGTGGGCGATGAGGTGGAGGAGTCGGCGCAGGGGTGCTTTTCGCCGGCGTTTCTGGCGGACGTGGCGCGGCAGACGGAGATTCCGGTAAAGCGCGAGCTCGTGGAGGTGGGCCTCGACGACGAGGCGCTGTTCGATCATCCGTTCGTGGTGCTTTCGGGGCAGGGGGCGTGGCAGCTCAGCGACGAGCAGCGCGAGCTGCTGGGGCGGTTCATCGAAGGCGGCGGGTTCGTGCTGGCCTCGGCGCGGTGCGGCGACGCGGCGTGGAGCGATAGCCTGCGCGAGGCGGTGGACGGGCTGTTCGAGCGCGACGAGGACGAGCAGGCGCCCGAGCTTGCGGCGCTGGCGATGGAGCACGCGGTGTTCAGCACGCTCTACGCGGTCGAGCACGTGCGGGTGATGGAGGGCGATGCGTCGGGCGAGCTGTTCGGGCTGGAGCGTGACGGGCGGCTGGCGATGCTGTTCTCGCCACAGGGGCTCAACGATGGGCGGAACATGGGCACGGCCTGCCGGTGCTGCGATGGGTCGGAGATCCGCAATGCGCGGGCGATCAATGCGAACGCGCTGGTGTATGCGTTGACGCATTGAGGGAGGGCACGGGGACGCGAAGGGCACGAAGGAGAGGGGGGAGTTGCACGGGTTGAACAGTGGCGGCAAATGAGTGGATCATCCTGGTTGGGGCACTTGCTGCCGGAATTGCGGTGACGGCGGTATCCTTTGCTTTGGCACACCGCGTGCGCGGCGAGTCCCGCGACAAGGGCCTCGGAAGAATTTTCGACACCTACCCCACGTCACGACTGCCGACCGATGCATCGCAGTGTCGCATGAAGTCGATGATCATCGCTCGAAAGCTTGGCTTGGCGATTCCAGGACCCTTTGGCCTTCGGCTGTACGTGAGCGGTGAGGGCCTCGTGTTTCAGTACCAACCGCTCGGCTGGAAGCTCATCGATTTTGAGGACACGCCCAGGCTTGCTGTTGTGCCATGGGCGAGAATCGCGGTCCAGGGGCGGGACCGATGGATGCCCGTGTTCAAGAACTTCGCAATTCAGTGTGGCGACGTGGCCGTCGATCTGTCGATCTGGGTCCCGTTCCGAAACTCGAGAATTGAGGAAGCCAAGGCCCTTGCTGATCAGGGAGATGGTTGACCTGCCCTGTGAACCGGCTCCGAGTCCCCCACCCTGGCTCCGTTCCTGGCTTCCTGCCCGTCCTGGTTTCCTTATCTGCCTCTGTGCCTTGCTTCGCGCCTTCTTCGTGTTCGTCGTGTCGTCGTGGTTGTCGGGGGGTTTCGCGAAGCCGCGAGCGGCTTTAGTTGAGGGGGAGGCCGTCGTCGTCGACGGCGGGCTCGAAGCGTCTGGCGAGCTCGAGGGTGTGGCGGGTCTGTTGCAGGTGATGCTCGAGCCAGTGGGCGCGCTGCTCGGGGTCGGCCTCGGCGAGCATGGCGTAGCGCTGCTCGACGTTGTGGCAGATGGTGAGCACGGCCAGGTCGATGACGGCGGCGGTGGGGACCTCGTCGCTGAGCCAGTTGCCCACGGCGTGGACGGCGGCGAGCTGCTTGAGCAGATCGTCGTTGATCAGGCGCTCCAGGTGCTGGCGTGCGTCGGCCAGGTCGATCTCCATGGGCTCGGCGGGCTCGGTGGGCTCGAGGTAGGCCAGGCGGTAGGGTTCGTGCTCGGGCTCGTCGAGGATGCGGGCGCGGCAGACGCCTTGCAGAAGCATGTTGAATCGGCCGTCGGGCAACTGCTCGTGGCGGACGATGCGGCCGACGCACACGTGCGGGCGCAGCGGCGGGCTGTCGTGGACGATCGCGGCCTGGCCGGGCTTTTCGTAGACGGCCATGGCGATGAGGCCGGCGTCTTCGAGGGCGTCGGCGACCATGGCGCGGTAGCGCTGCTCAAAGACGTGCAGGGGGATTACGGCGTGCGGCAGCAGGGCGCAGTTCGACAGCGGGAAGAGCGGGATGGGGCTGGAAAAGTCGATGGAGATGGCCTCGGCCATGCGATCATTGTAGGCGGGGAGGGGGGGTGGAAGGCAGAATGCAGAATGCAGAATGCAGAATGCGGAGTGTGGGTTGGGGGGTTGATCGTGCGCGGGAAGCCCACCCTTCGCTCGCGGACTCGCTCAGGACGGGCGTTAACTGGGTGAGGCATGGGGGTTGTGCGGGATCAGCGCGCCGATCGTGATGAGCAGGGGGAGGTTGAAGGTGTTGTTGAGCATGTTGTCGATGAGGCTCATCGCCAGGACGAGGGCGAAGGCGGCTTGCAGTTGCAGGCCGGGGTCGGCGGGCCAGGTGGTGGGCGGGCGGCGGCAGAGGAAGTGGGCGAGGGGGATGGCGAAGATGGCGATGAGGGCCAGCACGCCGGCGAGGCCGTAGCGGCCGAGGGTGAGCATCCAGAGGCTCCAGGGGGCGTCGTGCTCGCCCTGCCACCAGTTGAAGGCGGCGTGGCCGAGGATGGGGCGCTGGCGGACGCGGGCGATGTGCTCTTCTTCGCGTTCGATGCGCCAGGCGAGCGAGCGTGCGGGCTCGAGGCGGCGCAGGTGGTTGACGAAGCGCTCGCCGGCGATCGATTCGAGAGCGGGGCGGAGCGGGGGCGGGTCGGCGATGCGGAAGGCGACGTAGCCCAGCGCGGGGGCGATGAGGATGGCGAGGATGACGGCGGTGCGCAGGTGGCGTGCGGCGGCGAGGATGGCCAGGGCGACGAGCATCAGGGCGATCGGGCCGACGGATTGGGTGACGATGGCGGCGGCGAGGAGGGCGAGGGTGACGGCGAGCGGGCGTCGTGCGTTGACGCGGGGAATCACCACGTTTCCGCGTGGTGCTGCGGGAGTGGTGAGGATGCCGGTGCGGCAGGCGGCGACGGCGAGGACGGCGAGGCTGGCGAGCCAGATGCCCAGGGCGTTGCCGTGTTCGAGCAGGGCGGGGCCGCGGAAGCCGAGGAGGCGGTGGGCGCCGTCGTGCTGGTGGGGGTGGAAGCCGTAGAGGGCGGTGTAGACGATGGGCTTGTGGAGCCATTCGATCAGGACGAGGGGGATGTAGGCAATGCCCGCGACGATGAGCACGCGGGCGGCGGCGACGCGGCCGGCGTGGTCGGCGAGGTAGGCCCGGCCGACGAGGTAGGGGCCCAGCCAGGCGAGGCTGTGGTAGAGGGTGTCGGCGGCGATGGTGGCGATGGGCTGGGCGTTGGCGAGGCCGGAGGCGAGGGGGATGGCGCACCAGGCGAGGATGGGGATGTCGAGCCAGTGGGGCTTGATGCGTGCCAGGGCCTGGCGGTCGAAGGCGGCGATGGCGAGGAGGGTGACGGCGCCGACGACGCTGGCCTTGGTGAGGAAGACGGGGCCGGCGAGCGCGAGGCCGCGGACGTTGAACCAGCGGTCGATTTGGCCGGCGTCGCGGTAGGCGTGGTAGTCGACGTTGGGCAGGAGGATCCAGCCGGCGACGAGGATGAGGCAGGCGGCGGCGGGGCCGGGGCGCCAGGCGAAGCCGGCGATGGCGAGGATGGCCCAGATAAGCCAGGTGAGCTCGAGCATGAAGCGGGCATGATACGCGCGGGGGGGAGTGGGATGAAACCACCGATGCACACTGATGCACACGGATTAGGGCAGACAGGGAAGAACCGCGAAGAAGCGAAGGAGGCGAAGGGTGCGAAGAAGATTTGTTGGGTTCTATACCCTGTGCCTTCGCTCCTTCGCCGTTCTTCGCTCCTTCGCGGTTTCTCGCGGAAGTCACCGGTGTCCGGGTTTTTCAGAGGCCCTGCGTGTGGATCGGTGTGCATCGGTGGTTTCATTCAGCGCGTTTGACTGTGGCGGGCGCGGGGGGATACTGCGTGGCCATGAAGAGCATCCATGAGCCGGCGCGTGAGGTTCCTGTCTGCTTCGAGTGCGACGTGTGCGTGATCGGCGGGTCGTGCACGGGGCTGTTTGCGGCGATCGCGGCGGCGCGGCTGGGGGCGCGAGTGGCGCTGGTCGAGGGGCTGGGGTATTTCGGCGGCACGGCCACGGCGAGCCTGGTGACGGTCTGGCACAGCCACAGCGATATCCATGGCGAGCAGCAGATCATCGCCGGGCTGACGACCGAGACGATGGATCGCTTGAAGGCGACCGGTGGGGTGATCGAGCGCAGCCCGGCCGAGCCGTCGTGGCAGTACGCGTTCGCACCGTATCAGCTCGTGCTGGAGCTGGACCGCATGGCGGTGGAGGCGGGGATTCGGCCGTTCCTGCACACGCGGTTCGTCGCGCCGGTGATGCGCGACGAAGGCGAGGTCGAGGCGATCGTGATCGAGGACAAGACGGGCCGGCGGGCGATCAAGGCGTCGATGTTTGTCGATGCCTCGGGCGATGCGGACCTGGCCCATCGCATGGGGCTGGAGACGTATCAGGGCGGGGCGCTTCAGCCGCCGACGACGTGCTTTCTTGTCGATGGGCTGGGGCGGTTGCAGAAGGAGCAGGGCGTTGACGTGCGCAAGGTGGTGTTTGATCCGGAGGATCCCGAGGCGCTGAAGCCGGGCTTTTTCTGGGGGGCGCCGATCCCGGGCGGGGAGGGCTCGGACATGCGGCTGGTTGCGGGGACGCGCGTGCATGGGGCGGACTGTTCGGATGCCGACGAGCTGACGCAGGCGGAGATCGAGGGCCGGCGACAGGTCCGGCAGATGCTGCATCTCATTCGCACGCGTGTGCCGGGCGGGGACAAGCTCGCGCTGCATGGGCTGCCGGCGCGGATCGGCATCCGCGACACGCGGCGGACGCGCTGCCTGCACCGGCTCACGGAGCGGGAGGTGCTGTATGGCACGCGCTTCGACGATGCGATCGCCAACGGCAGCTATCGCGTGGACGTGCACGCGAGCGACGGGGATGGGCTGGTGTTTCGGTACCTGGATGGGCGGGAGGTGACGGCCTACGCGGACGGGCGCAATGAGAAGCGCCGCTGGGCGAGCGAGAGCGAGGCGACGGCGACGTTCTA
>SLDI01000433.1:0-5138 GCA_007125385.1 Phycisphaeraceae bacterium
CCACCACGCTCAACGAGCGCAACGGGCAGATCCAGCAGCGCCTCGAAGCGATGTTCGGCGAGCTGACCGCCGGCGGGCTGAGTCAGCCCTTCGAGTCACTCGCCGACCAGCTTCAGCGCCAGCGCACGCGCTGGCTTGGGCTGACGGTGGCCGCGGCCGCGCTGTCGACGCTGATGGCGGGGCTGCTGCCGCCGCTGCTGGTGGGGCGGATCGGCGGCGGTGCGGCGCTCGGTCTGGCACTGCTCGCCTGCCTGCCGCTCTGGTTCGTCTGCGGCTTCGCCGCCATGCAATACCTGCGCGACCGGCGACTCGAAGGGGACTACCACCACCGCGCGGCGCTGGCCAAGGGGCTCGGGCCCTACCGTCGGGTGCTTGCAGAGCTGCGCGAGCAGGGACTGGTCGATTCCGAACTGGCCGAGCGGTTGCTGCTGGACATCCTGCGGCAGCCGGGGCCGCCGGCGGAGGGCGAGGGGGATCGAACCGCTGGCGCCACCACCGATCTGGCAAGACCGAGCCGCGCCCAGGCGAGTTGAGCGTACGACGCGGTGGATACTGGCTGCCAGCCGACGCCTGTCGATCCAGCGCTCACCTCCGTGGAGCAGCCGAGTCGGCTGTGGATGGCATTGAGCCGGTCGCGGCTGTTGTCCATCAACACCACGAGCGGCGGGTCGTCGCCCAGCCGTTCAGCCGAACCGCTGGGGCGTGCTCGTAGTTGAGGCGCACCACGCCGCAGGCATGGCTCGCGATGCTGGGGACGTACCGCGGCTTGTCCAGGGCCACGCCGCGGCGGAGCCGTCAATCCTCGGCGGCAAACACCGCGCGGTTCGCGGCGCTGGGCAGATAACCGTCCCTGTAGGCGCGGACGCGCAGCGTGGTCGGCTCGGTGACTTCAATCGGGCCGTCGTAGACCGGCGCGTTCTCGTCCGGCAGCGAGCCGTCGAGCGTGTAGCGCAGCGTCGCGTCTTCCAGGTGGGGCGAGCTCAGCTCGACCGTGACGCTGCCGGTCAACGTCGCGTTGTAGGGCTCGATGTGCGGCATGGGCGCGGCTTCCTCGACGCGGTGCAGGCTCCACATGGCGTTGGCGAAGCTGCTGTCCCAGCCGCCTTCGTCGGCGCGGGTGTTGTGGGCGTCGGGGAAGCGGCCGCCGGCGTCCGGGTCGCGCTCGCCGTCGCGGTTGAACGGGTCCGGCAGCGTCCAGGCGCCGAAGTGGACCCAGCGGTCGACGTAGTCCAGGAACGGCTCGTAGTCCCACACCTCGCGCAGCTCAGGCATCAGGTGCAGGGCGAGCGCGGTGCCTTTCCAGGTCATGGAGGTGCAGCAGAGCTGGTAGCCGCCGCCGGGGCTGTCGCCGCCATCGATGTACCCCTCGGGATCGCGGCTGCTGCGCGGGCCCCGGCCCTCGGCCAGGCGACGCCAGTATCCGCCGCGCGGCTGGCCCCAGAGCACGCGGCGGGCGGGCACGGCGTAGTGGACGCTCGAGTCCTCCTGCCAGACGTCCGCGTCGTAGCGATCAGGGTAGGCGGGGTGCTCGCGCTGCATGACGGCTTGCTTCATGGGCTCGTGATCCAGCAGCACCGCCGCCATCGCCATTGGCAGCTTTCGGCCGTGCATGTGACCGCCGGCACCGGACCAGCGCAAACCCGCTTCATACATGGCGAACAGGTCGATGCCCCACTGGAGGTAGTTGATCGCCGCCTGCTTGCGGTCCTCGATGGGGGCGTCGAGCATCAGGCGAAGCGCCACGTCGCCGGCGGTGCGCATCATGCCTGAGCCGTAGTGTGGCATGTTGTCCACGGGGTGGATGTAGCGCGAGGTCCAGCCGCGGCGGTGATCCAGCCAGACGCGCTCAAAGCGGCGCTCGGCGTCGGCGAGGCTGGGCACGTCGGTGTCGGGCGCGGCCACGGAGGGCAGCAGCGCGAGATTCAGCTCGTCGACGTGGTGCATCGGCTTGTCGTGGCCGAAATAGGGCGGGCGGAAGTGCCGCGTCCCGTCGTGCTCAGGCGCCTGGGCGAGGATGGTCAGCACGACCGCGGATTGCAGCGCCGGCCGGGGAGAGCTGTTGCCCATGTCGTGGCTGGTCGTCTTGACGATCGACTCGCCCGGTGATGCGGCGTAAGGCAGATCGGGCACGAGGTCCGCGTCGAACCCGCCGCCGCGCATGCGATGGTCGAACCCCTGCGGGCCGAACTCGTCCGGGTTGACCTGCCAGCCGTGGTGCTGGCCGTCAAATTTAGGGCTCATCGCGACGATGGTGACGCGACCGTCCGGCTCGTCGGGTGCGAGCCAATAGTCGCCGTTGGCGAACTGGCCGTAGCGGTAGTCCCCGTCAAGGGTGATGGTGATCCCGTGCTGTGTGATCTCGTCGGCGGTGGCGGCTTGGGCGTGGGCGGGGCCGGCGAGCCCGAGCATCACCGCGGCAGCGAGAACAGGGATGAAGGCGAGCCGGCTTGGCCCTGTATCCATGACTTGAGCTCCTTGGGCATCCGACACTGTGGCCGGCACACGGCGTCACGGTACCGACGCCTGCACGACGCTGCAACGGACGAGCCGGGTGTGTGGTGCTGTGAGTCGACCGGTCCGTAAAACCGCCCAAGTCGCCCAGGGCCGGTCCGGAGATCGATCGGTTCGTGGACGCGATACACGGCAGATGCGTCACGTGGGCGTCCTGGTGGCCGCCCTGGGCCGCTGGCCGGCACGGCCGCGCGGCCACGGGCGGATCGGCCGCGGATCCAGCCCTAGTGACCACCGGGCAACACACCCTCGAGCGCCTGGTCCGGCCCGCGGGCCCGGGGCGATCACGCCCATCGAGAACGTGAAGGTCTAGGCGGTGGGTTGCCAGAGCATCGCCAGGCGCGATCACCCCGGAGAACGAGGGGTGGGCAACGGGGACCGGACGCCAAACGTGACCAGGCGGTGTGCACCCTGGCCCCGAGGAGACCGGCACCGCCCCCCCCCGGCAGGCACGGGCCATGAAAAAGGCCGGCCACGCTGGCTCGTGCGCCTGGGAGGGGGTGGCACGAGGAAGGTGGTCGGCCATGCACCGGAGGCGTCCGTCTGTCTCTCCCTCCTGCCGGGAAGCGTGGCCCGGCTGCGTTCGCCTCCGGCAACGAAGGCCTAGCGTACGACAGGTCAGCGCCGCCGCCAAGGGTTTTTTCGGCTGCGGCGATGCGGATTTTCCCCTACCGGCGACCGTTGCCCCGCGAGCCACGCCGTGCGGCCGCCGCTACTCGTAGCGCACCGCGTCATCGCGGTCGCCGCCCGGCTCCGCCGGGGCCAGCCAGCGCTGGGGCTGCGCGGCTGCGGCTCACGTCGGCGCCGGGCCGACGGTCACATCCTCCTGGTCATGCAACTGCGTCGACTCGCCCCGCCGCACGTAGTAGCGCAGGTGGTAGGGGCCTGCCGGCAGCGTCAGGCTCATCGCCTGGGGCTGGGAGGACCTGTCGTTCTACCGCGACTGGTTCAGGTACGGCGACGACGATGACGCGCGGCTGCTGAAGGGGCCGGCGGAACAGTTTGATCTCAGCCGTGTCGTCGCTGAACCGGCATCGCCTGTGCTCGCTTCGCCGCGGAGGGCCATCACACGTGACTGGACAGGACGCCGAGACCTTACGATGTAAACTCGGGCGGCTGAGCCAACTCGCGATCAAGCGGAGCGGCCGGTACTTCCCCTGTTCGATGCATGCCACTGACCACGAAAGATCTACGATGAAGGATACGGAACTGAAGACGGTGGACCCCGCTGTGCAGATGGCTTCCGAAGCTGCCGAGGCGTGGCTGGATTCGCAGGCGGTGGCTGAACTGAAACGAGCGATGCAGGATGCCAGCGCCAAACTTCCCGAAGGGATGTCGCTTACGTTCGATTGCGTGCTCCACGTCTTCGATGGCGAACGGAACAACCAGGTGCGGTTGCTGGAGACGGGCCTGGCCGGTGTCAGCGAGGAAGCGAACACGCGGTGGGAGGAGGCTTTGCTCGATCACGACACCGAAGGCCCCGACGAGGTCGTGCGCCGCAACCACGACTATGAACACATGCTCGCCGATCGCCGCGTGAGTGAGAAGGCTCGTGCGGTGTTCGAGTACCTCGCCACCACGCACGGCAGCGGCAAGCAGGCCGACCTAGCCAAGGCGTTGGTCGTGAATCCAGCCCGCGTCACGCAGCTCAAGCGCGAGCTGGAGGCCGTCCTGGCGGGGCACGGCTACTCGGGCCCGCTGGGTCGGCGGCCGGCCGTTCACTGATCATCCTCGCCACCGAAGGCTCGTGCTTGAAGTTCATGCCCACCCGCCCGGTGCCGTGCCTCGCCAAGTGCGTGGCCGGTGCCGGGCGTTGCCTGCCCCGCCTCGTCGCCTCCCTCGTGGAGGCCGGGGGCGGGGCAGGCGGGTGGGCGGCGGAGAATCGTTACTGGCGATTTTTATTTATCTATGCCGCAACCCGACATTGCTTCTGGCCGTGTCGCACCGGCACATCCTCGACGCCAACATCGGGAGAGCCCGACTGGCCGACGTTGCATGTGTCGCCAGGCGGCTACGGCTTGAGCATCATGCCGGCATCACCCCAGACGCCGCCGTGGGGCAAATGGGCGGCGGCTGGCGACTGCCCGACCCAGTCCAGACCCACGCACGAATCTACAACGAGCATGATCCGGCGATCACGCCCCGTCGACGCCCACTCTACCAAACAATACGACGCCCGATACGACGCACCCAGACGGCCGCGAATCCCCGGAATGGAACTAAAAACGAGTTGCGTGGGCAAGCGTGCGAAACTGCTGTGGCGAACTGCGCGTCTTCCTTCGCTATCTGCACCGGCAAGGCGTGCTGATCAAGGACATCAGCGGTGTCGTCGAACACCCCCAGACCTTCCGCCTCTCGGGCATTCCGCGGTCCATCACATGGGAAGAGGTGCGCCGTGTCCTGGAATCGGTGGATCGGCGAACGCCGACCGGTCGACGTGATTATGCCATTCTCCTGCTGCTCGTGACCTATGGCCTCAGGGCACGCGAAGTAGCCGCCCCGACGTTGGATGACATTGACTGGCGCAACGAGCGGCTGAGAATTCCCGAACGCAAAGCAGGCCATTCCACGGCATACCCGCTCTCCTCCGTGGTGGGTGAGGCCATCCTCGACTATCTCATGTCAAG
>SLDI01000406.1:0-5132 GCA_007125385.1 Phycisphaeraceae bacterium
GAAAAGTGGGTGCCACGGCTTGACCGCGAAGCGGCAAGCCGTGTGACGGCCGACGGAGACACGGCTTGCCCTTCGGGACAAGCCGTGGCACCCCCACTCCTGCGGTTTTCGGACGGAGCCTGGTTGATGCGTGCGCATCCCGCCGACGTCGGCACGCTCATGCTGGCCACGGTGCTCTTCGCCGCCGTCGGCCTGTTCCCGGGGCTCATGCCGCACCTGTCGGCCGGGACCATCGCCTTCGGCCGTGGCGCGTTCGGCACGCTCGCCCTGCTGGGCCTGCTCCTGTTTCTGCCACGCATGTCCGTGCCCACCGACTGGCGCACGCTTGGCCTGGTCGCGCTCATCGGCCTGGGCAACGCGGGCAACTGGGGCTTCTACTTCGCCTCCATCCAGTTCAGCACCGTGGCCGTCGCCGTCGTCTCCCTGTTCACCTATCCGCTGCTGACGGCGCTGCTGGAGCCACTTTTCTACCGCGGCGAGCGGCTGGACAAGCTCGAGATCGCCGCCGGGGCGCTGGTCGTCGTCGGCGTCGCCCTGATCGTGCCGGAGTGGTCCCTTCGCAACAACGTGACGCTGGGCGTGCTGTTCGGGCTCGCCTCGGCGCTGTCGTTCGCGCTGCGCAATATCCTCAGCCGCAAGATCGTCCACAGCTATGGCAGCGTCCGGCTGATGCTGGCGAGCTTCATGGTCGCCACCCTCGTCTTCATTCCCTGGGGCGTCGCGGAGTGGCGCGGCATCGGCGTGGCGGATCTCGCGCTGCTGATCGTGCTCGGCGCGGCGCTGACGGCCGCGCCTCAGGCCATGCTGATCAACACGCTCAAGCGGCTGACGAGCCGGCTGGCGAGCATCATCGTTTCACTGCAGCCGGTCGTCGCCATCGTTCTGGCGCTGGTGTTCCTGCACGAGGTGCCCGACGGCTGGACGATCCTCGGTGGGCTGGTCATCGTCAGCACCGTCGTTGTCACCCTGGTGTGCAAGACGCGCCAGGCACCGCCTCAGGACGAGCCGGCCGCCACGTCGGCGCGGAACGCCAAGTCGGGGCCGATGCGCCCATCGTAAAAGGATCTCAGGCGAGCGAGCGTGTCGCCTGGCATCTCTGATTGTGATGGCGTGACGACTCGGCCTTGCTCGCCCGATCACAAGCGAAGCGCAAGCGCCCCCGTCCATGGTGCCAGGGACGAGGAGGATTCCTTCACCGCGGAACCTCGAGCCGCGCATCGCACACCGGGCTGGGGGCCGGGCTCAGCTCAGGATTCGGCGGGTTGATCGTTCCACCGTCGACCACGATCGAGCTGCGCGATGCAAAGGCGCTGCTCACCCTCGCCGGCGGCGGCCCACCACCAGGGCGGACAGGGCGAGCAGTGCGAGCGAGCCCGGCTCCGGCACACTCGTCCCGCCGCCGACGAGCAGCTCCACGAATGGCGCCACGTCGCCTGTGTCGAAGACGCCATCGCCGTTGATGTCGCCCAGGGCGGTCATCGTCGCCGCGTCGAGGCCGTACTCGATCATGTATTGACGTGGATCGGTCAGCGCCAGCACGAACGGCGCCACGTCACCGGTGTCCACCACGCCGTCGAGGTTCATGTCGCCCAGGAGCGCGCCGGTCACCAACCGCACGGCGTTGTCATTGGCGTAGTGGACGAACCAGTCGTCGGGAAGCGACGACGTGTTGAACTGGCCGGAGATCGAGTCCGCCGTGAGAATATCCAGCGTCTGGCCAGGCTCAAAGGTGGCATCGTCGATCAACTCCACGCTCAACGCGCCGCTGAGCGCGGCGTGGCCGGCGATCGCGAGCACGTCGTGGCCATCCTCGCCGACGCCGATCTCCAACTGCCCGCTGCTCGACTGGCTGAAGGCGCCGCTGACGTTGAGCGTGCCGGTGGAATTGCCGGGGCTGATGGTCCCTTCGTTGATGAGCTGGGCGGCCTGGAGCGTGCCGTTGCCTTCGAGCGTGCCCTCGTCCCAGATGGTGACCAGGTCGCCAGCCTCGACATGCCCGCCATCCTTGATGGTCAGGACGGCCGTGCCGCCGGGCGCGGCGAAGTCGCCGGCGGCACCGTCCACACCGCCGCCGACGCCGATGGCGCCATCGACCTTCAGCTCCGAGTTGTTGCCGGTGACCAGGACGGAGGCGTCGCCGTCGCTGAAGCGGGCGAGCTCGGCATCCGTGGAGCCGGCGACCTCACCGCCGCCGGTGACTTGGAGCGTGCCGGTGCCTTCGTCGCCGACGCGCAGCGTGAATCCGACGTTCAACGCGGCGTTGCTGCCGGTGACGTTCACGGTGCCGGTGCTGTCGACAGCCTTGCCGATCTCGACGGCACCGACGGTGTCGACGTGGCCGCCGGGCTCGATGTTCATGGTGCCGGTGCCGGCGTCGCCGACGTTCAGCCACGCGCCGACGTCCCACGAGCCGGCGACGTGTGCGGTGCCCTCGCCGGCGGCCTGGGCCCCGATCATGGTGCCCCCGTGGGCGCTACCGATGCTGCCGGACGCGACGTTCCCGCCCGCCTCGATGGTAAGCACGCCGGTGCCCTCATCCCCCACGCGCATGCTGTCGGAGAACTCGGCACTGCCGCTGCTGGTGACAGTCAGATCGCCCCGACTGCGCCAGAAAAAGAGCTCGCTGCTGCTGTCGCGTCCGAGCACCGCATGCTGGCCGGTCACCGTGCCACTGGCGATCTCGAGCTGACCATAGTTGCCCACCGGGACGAAGTTCACGAAGCGGCTGCCTTGGCCGACGATGAGCGAGGCGTCGGCGCCCATGTCCTCGGAGCCAAGCGTGTAGGTCCGGGCACCGGATATGGGATCGCCCCAGAGATCCAGCCGCACGTCATCGTGGCTGACCACGAGCTGATGGGTCGCGGGATCCGGATGCGCCTGCCAGAGGTCCGGCGGGACATGCCAGTCCGGGAAAGTGACGGTGTACTGCTCGCTCGCCCCGAGGCCGAACCACGCGATGTCGCCCGAGCCGGGCACCGTCTCCGGATCCCAATGATCGGTCGGCCCCATGAAGGACGTATTCTCGCCGTAGTACGAGCCGCCATCGCTCTCTTGCCAGAGGTGCGTGCCGTCGTGGTCGGCGTGGGCACCGCCGGCCGCGCCGAGCAGCACGATGGCCGCCGCCGCCGGTCCGGAGCGGGCGTAAGAATGAATGCTGTGCATTGACTGCCTCCTTGAAGAAAACGGAAAGACGGACGTGCCGACAAGTATCCGACGGGGGCCGCGCGGAATGCGGCCGCGGCGCACCGCGCGACATACACCAATGGCCAAGCGGGGCAGGGCGTGTGACCACCACGCCGGCGGGGAAGGTGCGGCCGGCGGGGCTCAGCCCGTGATCGGCGGATCAGCCTCCCAGCTCAGCAGGCGGGCAAGGAAATGATCAAGTGCGGCAGGGTCCGCGCCATTGCGGCGCAGCAGGCCCGGTTGGACGAAGCGTCGGTCCGCCCGGGGCTCGCGATGGCTGCTCATGTCAGCATCCCTCCGGGTTGGTACGCATGCGACCGTCGCGCCGCTCGTCGGGCCAACGCATCAGCGACGGCCAAATTGAGTGTAACGGCGGATGCTCCACGAAGCCAGACACAATCTGAATTTCGCGTCCAGCGCCCGGTACCGATCATCCGCTGTCTCCGTCCGCCTTGCTCACGGCGTCTGTTCGGATGGATGAAATCACGTCCCGTCCTCGCCCGAGCCTCAGCGTTCCCGACAAGTCGACGAATCAAGCTGCCGGTGCACCCGCACAGGTGGTCAGGATTTTACCCTTGCGGTAAGGTAGGGTGGCGGTAGGTCAATACGTCGGCACGCCGGATGACGAGGTATCGGAAGGGATACGGATCGATGGCGCGGTTCCAGTTCCGCAAGCATTTTGTCGGCTTGTCCTTGCCGCGCGGTTGTTACGCCCAGACAGCGCTGGCGGATCTCGATGGTGATGGGGCCCTCGAGTACATCGTCGGCCGGCAGTACGGCGAGATCTACTGCTACAAGATGCGCACTCTCGACGAATGGGACCGCTACCGGATCGGTGAGGACTCGCCATCCGACGTCGGCTTGTGCGTCCACGATGTCGATGGCGACGGTCGGCCTGACCTTGTCACCGGCGGTGCCTGGTACCGCAATACCGGCGACCTGAGCAAGCCGTTCGAGCGCATCGTGTTCGACCCGGATCTGACCGGCGTGCACGACATCCTTGCCGCCGACATCGACGGTGACGGCCGCAACGAGATCCTGGTCATGGCCGACCGACACGACGTGCGCTGGTACCGGATCCCCGACGATCCGACGCAGGCCTGGCCGCATCAGCACATTGGGCCGGCGGTGCACGCCGGGCTGGCCGTGGGCGATCTGAACGGCAACGGGCATCTGGATATCGTGCGCACCAATGTCTGGTTCGAGAACGTCAACGGCGATGGGCGGACGTGGGCAGAGCATCGAATCGGCCCGAACACGCCCCCGCCGCCGGACTTCCAGAAGCCGTTCGCTTTCGACGCAACACGCAGCCGCGTCTGCGACATCAACGGCAACGGCGTCAACGACATCGTCTTTAGCGACGCCGAGATTCCCGGTGCCAAACTGTGGTGGATGGAGAACGTCGACGGCAAGGGTTTGCAGTGGCGTCGGCATGAGATCGCCGACCCGGATCCTCCGGTACGGCGTGCCCCGCTGCACAGCCTCTTTGTCGGCGATCTGGACGGTGACGGCGACCTGGACGTGCTGTCCTGCGAGATGGAGGCCATCCGCGGGGGCCAACCGCCGCGCTGGCTGATCTGGGAGAACGTCGATGGCAAGGGCGGTGCTTGGAAAGAGCACGTGATTCTGGATGAGAACCTTGGTGGCCATGAAGCCGTGGTGGGCGACGTCACCGGCAACGGCAAGCCCGACGTCATCGCCAAGCCGTGGCGGCCGCATCCCGAGAACGCGGTCGGCGGAGAGATGTTTGTCCTGATGCTGGAGAACGTCTCGACCGGCATGGGTTGAAGCGCATCGGCCCAAGCCGGTGCTCGCCCGGCCAGTGGCGCCCGGAGCGGCCTTGTGCTTCAAACCCGGGTGGTGGTCAAGGCCGGCGTCGCCGACGCATCAACGCCAGGGCGCCGAGCGCGAGGATGCCCAGCGTGCCGGGCTCGGGGATGAACTGGCCC
>SLDI01000337.1:0-5130 GCA_007125385.1 Phycisphaeraceae bacterium
CCGACGCGGTGAGGGCGCACTTCATGGGTCGGACCTCTCCCTTGCTGCTCTGATCGGTGTGAACGCTTACCCGAGTCCGTATTCGGCAGGGGCGGATGATAAGCTGGTGGACATGCCCGCACGACGACGTGTTGCACTGCCTGCACAGCCGGGAACATGCGTGCAAACTTTCGTGACAGCGGTTGAGCTTGACGAAGTCGCTGTCTTCGAACTCGTGGAGCCAAACGGGCAAACGGTCGCGTGTGGAAGGATGCGCCCACGCCTTCGGCTCACACCGTGGATCCGAATTCTCGGCGCCGTGCGCTGATACACTGGACGCAACCCCGGACAATCATCGTCGGCTAACGCCGCGATCGCGGCTTCAACCCCTACGCCAGCACCATATCCCCATGACATCTCCCGGTGATGGCTGCCCCCTCACGAGGCGACCCGATCATGGCGAGCACAGCGACACGCTTCTACCGCACCGAACTCATCGACGACGTCTGGTGGCTCATCGATCCCGAGGGCGCCCCGTTCCTCTCCTTCGGCGTCAACCACGTGCTCTGGGAAGGCGATCGCGCACCGGCGCTTGGCCACGCCCCTTACCATCGACAGGTCCAGGCCAAATACGGCTCGTGCCAAGCGTGGGCGGGTGTGGCGCATGACCGCCTGCGCGCGTGGGGCTTCAACACCATCGGCGCGTGGTCGAGCCCGGTCTTTCGCGACCGCGGCATCGCCCACAGCCGGATCCTGAACATCGGCACGGCCGCAGGCGGGCGTTGGCGCGAGGGCATCTTTCCGGATGTCTTCTCCGAGCGTTTCGACACCGCGACGCACGCCGCCGCCGCCGAACAGTGCGGGCCCGACTGCGAGGATCGTCACCTGCTGGGGTACTTCACGGACAACGAACTGCGCTGGGGCCCGGACGGCCGAAGCAGCCGCAGTTTGCTGGCCGACTACTTCGCCCTAGCCCCCGACGCGCCGGGCAAGCACGAGCTCGTGCAACTGCTCCGCCAGCGCTATGGAACCATTGACGCGTTCAACCGCCTCTGGCAGACGTCGCTGGCGGATTTCGACGCCCTCAGGCGGGCGACCGACCTCGACACCATCAGTGAACCGTTCCGCGCCGTCGGCCGCGAGGCGCTGATGCATACGCTGGCCGAGTGCTGCCCGCCCGAGCGTGTCCGCGCCTACCTCCAGGCCTGGCACGGCGACGTGGAGACGCTCAACGCACATTGGCGGACCCGTCTGCCCAGCCTCGACGCCGCCGTGGAGCCGCCCGCGCCGAGCGAGCACGGTCGGGAGCGCCTGGCCCTGGAGTCCAACTTCCTGCGCCACGTCGCGGAGGCCTACTTCAGCAAGTCGGCCCGGGCCATCCGCACCCACGACCCCAACCACCTGATCCTCGGCTGCCGCTTCGCCGGCTCGGCGTTCGCCGAGGTCGTCCAGAGTATGGGCCGGCACGCCGACGTCCTGTCCTACAACAACTACAGCTTCAAGACGCCGGTCGAGCGCCTGGCCCAGCTTCACGATTGGACGGGCAGGCCGATCATGATCACCGAGTTCTCGTTCAAGGCGATGGACTCCGGCTTGCCCAACACGCACGGCGCCGGCGTCCCGGTGCAGAGCCAGCAGCAGCGCGCCGATCTTTACGAAGCCTACGTCACCGATCTGATGAAGCTTCCCTTCGCCGTGGGCTTCCACTGGTTCCAGCACAGCGATCAACCTGCCGAGGGCCGCTTCGATGGCGAAAACTCCAACTATGGGCTCGTCACTATCGACGACGAGCCTTGGCAGACGCTCACCGAGCGGACGACGCGCGTCAACCGGGGGCTTTACAAGCTGCACGCTGCGGCGCATTGAGCCAACATCAAGGAAAGGCCTCATGTTGCTGGATGACGTGACGATCGAACAGCTCGCCGAGCACCTGGCGCTGGCGATGGACGCGCCGACCTGGCCGGGCCTGCATCGCGAAGCCGACCGCGAGCGTATCGCCCGGCGCGCCCAGGCCGTGGGCCTGTGGGACGCGCTGGCCGACTCGGCCCGGCCACAGCCGATCGAGGTTCTGTCGCGTTCGGTGTTCCGGCAGTACCGCCGCGAGGGCATCCGCGAGCCCTATCAGCAACTGCACGACCAGCGTCTCAGCCGCACCATCGCCGCCGGGTACGCGGTGTGGCTGGAGCACCCCGCCGCTGAACTCGACTACGTGCAGGATCTGTTCTGGGCGTGGTGCGAGGCCACGACATGGCTGATCCCCGCCCACGAGTGGAGCACGTCGGGCCTGGAGCTGGGTTCGACACGCGTCGGCCGCGTGCTCGCGGAGCTGGCGTACCTGCTGCGCGGTCGCCTGGAAGACGAGGTGTACGACCGCCTCGTCGCGGAAGTCGACCGCCGCATGCTCGACGCCGCGTGCGACTGGCGCCGACCCAACACCTGGGCGACGCGGCCGATGAACTGGAACCACGTCTGCAACGCCAACCTCATCCAGGTCGCGCTCTACCGCATTGACGATCCGTTCACCCTGGCCCATTTCATCCACCCACTGATCCAGCGTCTGGACTACGCACTCAACGGCTTCGCCGGCGACGGCGGTTGCCTCGAAGGCCCGGGCTACTGGGCGTACGGCTTCGGGCACTTCGTCCAGGCGGCGATCGCCGTGCACCAGCGCACCGCCGGCCGCGTCAACCTCATGGCCGACGAGCGTGTGGCCCCCATCTGCCGCTACCCGCTGGCGGTGCACTTTGCCGGCAAACACCGCGTCACCGTCGCCGACGCCGCGGACGGATATGTGGACGCCGACGTGGCGGCCGCGATCAACCACCTGCACGCCCTGCCGGACCTCTGCGCCCTGACCTGCCCGCGCGAGGACGGCCGACTCGACGTGCGCGACTGGCGCACGCTGGGAATCTACGACGGCCAACCCGTGCCGCGCGAGCTGACGCACCGGGACTGGCATCTGCCCGAGACCGGCCTGGCGCGCCTCATCGCCGCCGACGACCCAGCCACGCAATTCGCCATCACCGTCGGACACAACGGCGTGCCGCACAACCACAACGACGTGGGCAGCTTCATCTACTACCGTCACGGTCGGGCCGTGCTCGTCGACCCCGGCGCCCCGCGTTACACCGCCAGGACCTTCGGCCCCGATCGCTACGAGCTCGTCCACTGCCGCACGCTTGGCCACAGCCTGCCGGTGATCGACGGCCAGGAGCAGGCCAAGGGCGGTGAGCATGGCGGCCAGCTTCGCATCGAGCCCGTCGACACCGACGGCACCAAGCGCGTCGCCGCCGAGATCGCACAAGCCTACCCCCTGCCCGCGCTGCGGTCGCTGACGCGCACGCTGACGCTGACCCCCGATGGCAGCTTGGAGATCGTCGACACGTTCGAGCTCGGCGCCGCGCCGGCGTCGCTCGACGAGGGATTCGTCACGTTCGACGACGTGACCGTCAGCGACGACGGGCGGTCGGCCCGGCTCAGTGCCGGCGACGACGAGGCCATCGTCACCCTCCGCGCCGCCGACGACACCCCGGGAACCTTCGCCGTCCATGCCCTGAGTGAGTCGGTCGACCAGGGCCGCGACGGCCGGCTGCTGCGACGGGTGACATTCACGCCGGCGGAGCTGGCGACGCGGATGACGGTGCGCTTCACGGTTGCCTGATCCGCGAATTCAAGATCGGCTCGCATCGCCCTCGCCGGCGTCGCCCCCCCGTTCGGCACACCATCGCGCTGGCCAACTGCGTGCTCCACAACCTGCACGCCATCATCCAGGACGCCTCTGGCTGGGAAGATGCCGCCCGGCACAGCTCCCACATCGGTGACGTCGAGTCCACCGAGCCGACCATGCCTCGACGACATTTCCGCCCGCAATGTCGCCGAGCCGCCGGTACGCCTCCTTCATCGCCCCGCAGGGTACGGTGGTCAGCCCGAAGCGGTGCCAGTCGAGGCCCAGGACACAGCCGAAAACTTGGGACCACCACGGCTCGGCCAGGCGGCGGAGCATCTCGGCCGGCATGCTCGTCCACGGCGGCCATGGTGACAGCCCCGGCCAGGCGGTGCATGCGCTGGACCAGCCAGGGCGGGGCCGGTGTGCAGCGGCAGCTCGGCAACGCGGCGCTGCATGGCGGGCATTCTACGGGTGGGCGTGACGGTGAACGGGGTGCAGCGACGGCGCTTTGCGCCAGTCGGGCTCGTTGCTTAGGGGCGAGACCCGGGATCCCCACCTGCCCAGCACCGCCAGAATGCCTCAGCCAGCGAGAGATAGAATGGTGGCGCGACAGGTCCGCGACAGCCCCGCCGGCAGCAGTTGACAACCCAGACCGTTGAACCGGAAGGTAACTGGCCGTCAGCAACACCAGCCGGAGGGTCAAGATGAGCAGCATCCCGGTCGCGTTCATCCACACCGAGGTCGGCGACGATCTGATCGTCTCCTTCGCCATCGTCACGGGCGACGCCGGCGATGTGCGGAGCCTCACGCTGATGCGCGACGTCAAGTGGGAGCACGTGTTGTGACCGGCCAAGCGGGGCGTGCATGTCAGCGACGACGAGTCTGACTTCGCCGATAGCGATGAGTACTCGTCGATGCTCCAGGAACTGCGATGGCAAGGCAGCCGCATCCACCTCCGCTGCGCCACGGGCCGCGTCTACGAACTGGACGTCAGTGACGTCGACCGGGAGGAGGCGGCCGAGGCCCGGCGGATCCTCCGGACGATGAACCGTGACGGCCAATTCCGTCTTCATCTGGATGCGGATGGCCGCTGACGGGGGCCAAAGGCGGTACACGGCTGAACCTCCCGGCCGGAACACCACGTAAGGAATTTATCGCTCGGCCCCGTATCCGGTGACCGCGTGGCCAGCCACCGGCGCGGCCGCCTACGAGTGCTGTTCAAAGAGAGGGGCTCGGTATCACGACCGTGTTACCGCAACCGCAACGGAGCCCCAGTCATGGGCAGCACGCGCGAGCCGACCTTCCTCGGCAAGCCGTCGCCGAGCCTGCGTCGCATGCAGCGGATGGACAAGGACGCCCTTCTCGCTCACCTCGAACGCCTGCGCCAGCAGGCCGAGGCACGGGATCGCAGGCTCGCCCGCCTCGGCAGCGGATACGGCCAGGGCCCGTCGGTGCGTCGCGAACGCGTGGCCGAAGAGCGCGAC
>SLDI01000595.1:0-5113 GCA_007125385.1 Phycisphaeraceae bacterium
CCCGCCCGCCAACCGCCAGCACTTCGCCGGGACACAGCGCCCCCGTCTCGTTGGCGTCGTTGAGCAGCGGGTAGTGGCCCGAAGGATGCCGCATCCACGCCAGCCAATCGCGCATCCGCTCATACGCCGCGGCCAGCTCGCGCCCCAGCCCCTCGTCGGTGACCAGCCGCGCCAGGCTGTGCACGTCCTGCATGGCTTGCACGTGGTACATCGGGCTGCGCTCGTAGTGCCCGCCGTCGGCCAGGACCTGCTCCGCCAACTGCTCGCGGGCCATCCGCCCCGCCAGCGTCCGCCACCGCTCGGCCGCGGGCCCCTCGGTCACCCGGCCCGCGACCGCCAGGCCCACCACGTCGCGCAGCAGGTGGTTGGCGCACAGATCCCGCTCCAGGTGCGTCTCCAGGTACGCCGCCTGCTGGAGCAGGCTGTGGCCGAGCCGGTCGCGCAGGATGTGGTAGTGCCGCCAGAACGCCTCGGGCAGCAGCGTCAGAAGCTGCGCCCAGGCGGTCAGCCGCGTGGCGATGGCGTAGCTGTTCCACGCGAAGACGTTGAACCCCGCCGCCCCCGGCGGGCAGCGCTCCAGCCAATCGTTGAGGTGGTGCGCCAGCACGTGCCCGGCCCCGGTCGCCGGGTCGTCCGCCGCCGGGGCCAGGTCGATGAGCCAGAGGTGGTAATGAAGCTGATGCGTCCACAGCCGATGCGCCTTGCCCGGGTCGCCAAGGCGCCAGGCGTCGTTAGCCTCGAGCGTGAACGGCCGCGTCGTCTGCGCCAGCGTCAGTTCGCCGCGCTCCAGCTCCGCCAACCGCGCCGCCGCGTCCCCGGGCGCCGGCCAGCGCAGCGCAAAGCCCGGCCGAGCGTCGATCAGCCGCGTGCCCGCCATCCGCCGCGCCAGCCGCTGCCGCAGCCGCTCGGGCCTGCGCACCTCCCGCCGCCGCGCCGTCGCCAGCCGCACGCGCCACGCCACCTGGCTCGGCCGCAGGTGCCGCACGGTCCGCAAAATTCGGGGCAGGGGGGCAGACATGCGTTACGTCAACCGTTGGGGCCACAGATCAACGCGGCTGTCAGGAAACCGCGAAGGGGCGAAGGACGCGAGGAAAAGCCATGCATGAGAGGTTCGCAGGATGCCCCTGCCTTGCGGGAGGGGGCAGGCGGTGGTGAGCGTTCCCGTTCTCCTTCTCACGAGGGAGGGGCCCTTGTCTGTGGCGCCTGACCGCAACCTCCGTTCTTCGCCCCCTTCGCCCCTTCGCGGTTCCTTCCTATCCGTGTTCATCCGTGTTCATCCGTGGCTCTTCTCCGGTGTCGGCGTCGGCGTCAGCGGCGGGGGCGAGGTCGAACGGCACGCCCTCGCGCAGGCTGCGCACCGCCAGGATCGACGCCAGCGTCACGGCGCGCAGCTCCTCCCACGCGATCGGCGCCGCCCCGCCGCCGCGCAGCGCCTCGGCGAACGCCTGCACCTGCTCGGCGTGGCCCTTGCCCGCCAGCTTGCGCCCGCGCTGACGCCCCCCCGCCCACGTTGTGACCCGGCGAAAGTCCTCGATCACCGCGCACCGCCCGCCGCCGATCACCTCCACCCGCTCCTTGGCCATCGCCCTGTCCCCCCCGGCCAGGTACGCGATGCTCGAGACCGCGCCGTTGGCGTGGCGCAGCGTGATAAAGCACTGGTCGTCGCGGATCTCCGGCGCCGCCGGCCCGCCGATGGCCTCGGCATGCACGCGCACGGGCGGCGCGCCGACCAGGTGCGTCGCCAGGTCGATCCCGTGACACGCCTCGCCGATGATCCGCCCGCCGCCGACCTCGTCATCCTGCACCCATTCGCCCGGCGGGATCGCCCCGGCGTTGAAGCGCATCGACACCGTCAGCGGCGCGTCGACCCGCGCGAAGTGCTCGCGCACCGCGCCGGCCGCGGGCGAGAACCGCCGGTTGAACCCCACCATCAACAGCGGCGCCGTCTCGCCCCGCGCCGCCAGCGCCTCCTCGATCCGCGCCAGCTCCGCCACCGTCAGCGCCAGCGGCTTCTCCACGAACACGTGCTTGCCCGCCTCGATCGCCGCGATCACCTGCCGCGCGTGCTCGTCGTGCCGGGTGATGATGAACGCCGCGTCCACGGCGTCGTCGGCGAAGACCTCGGCCTCGTCCGTCGCCGCAGCGGCGAAGCCCAGCTTCTGGCCGTTGTGCGCCGCGTTGAGCCCGCCTGCCGAGCAGAGCATCCGCAGGTCGAACGCCCCGGTCTTGACGATCGCCGGCAGCAGCACCATGCGCGCAAAGTTGCCCGCTCCGATGCACCCGACGCCGATGCGACCACCCCCGGGCGTGGCGCCCAACGCGATCCGCCGCCGCGGCTGGCCCTGCATCTCGGTGTAATTGAGCACGATGCCCAGGTAGGGCTCGCTGCCCGTCTCGATCAGCTTGTACGCCCGCTCGGCCTCGGCGATGTCGAAGCGATGCGAGATCAGCGGCGACACGTCCAGCCTGCCCGCCCCCATCAGCTCCAGCACCGCCTCGATGTTCCGCTGCTCCGTCCAGCGCACGTAGGCAGGGGGGTAGTCCCGCCCGCGGTCCTCGTACTCCGCGTCGTACCGCCCGGGCCCATAGGAGCACGAGACCACCAGCTCCGCCTCCTTGAAGTAGAACGGCCGGCGCGGAATGTCCATGCCCATCACGCCCACCACCACGACCCGCCCCTTCTGCCGCACCGCTTCGGCCGCCAGCTCGATGGGCCCATTCGAGCTCGTCGAGCACGTCAGGATCACCGCGTCGGCCCCGCGGCCCTGCGTCGCCGCCATCACCGCGCCCGCCGACACGTTAGGCTCGGCCCGCGCCGCGCCCATCCGCCGCGCCAGCTCGCACTTGGCCGCGTCCGGGTCGGTGCCGATCACGTGCACGCCCGCCGCGTGCAGCAGCGCCACCGTGATCTGCCCCACGAGCCCGAGCCCGATCACGAGCGCCGTCTCGCCGAGCTGGCAGTGCGTCAGCCGCACCCCCTGCATCGCGATCGCCGAGACCACCGCGAACGCCGCCTGCTCGGCCGGGACGTTCTCCGGCACGCGCCCGGTCAGGTTCACCGGCACCGACACGATGCCCGCGTGCGGCCCATTGCTCGCCACGCGGTCGCCCGCCTTGTAGCGCTGCACGCCCGCGCCCGTGGCCAGCACCACGCCCGCGGAGCTGTAGCCCATCGCCATGGGCTCATCCAGCTTGGTGCGCACGGCCGCCAGCGTCTCGAAGAACCCCTCGTTGCGGATCTTCTCGATCACCCGCCGCACGTGGTCCGGGCGCTGGCGCGCCTTGCCCAGGAGCGACTTGCGCGTCAGCTCCAGCACCATCTTCTCGGTCCCGGCCGAGATCAGCGACGCCTCGTTGGCGATCAGCACCTGCCCGGGCCTGACGATCGGGTCCGGCACCTCCGCCACCCGCGTCTGCCCGGTGCGAACATTCTGAACAACCTGCTTCACGCTGAGCGTTCCTCAATCAGAGCCACAAATGAACACGAATGAACACGAATCAGAAGCAACCGCGAAGGAGCGAAGAAAGCGCAGGGAGCGAAGCAGAATCAACGCCTTCTTCCGCTCATACGTCATCCCTTCCTCCTCGCGTCCTTCGCCCCCATCGCTCCTTCGCGGTTGCTTGAATTCCTGTTCATCCGTGTTCATTCGTGGCTATTTCCCCACCCCCGCCACCGCCGGCTCGGTCTGGGTGAAGTATTGACGGATCCGCGCCACGATCCGCCCCGCCGCCTTCCCGTCGCCGTAGGGGTTCACCGCCTCGGCCATCCTGCGATACGCCTGCTCATCCGTCAGCAGCTCGCTCACCGCCTCTACGATCCGCCCGCGATCGGCGCCCACCAGCCGCACCGTCCCCGCCTCGACGCCCTCCGGCCGCTCCGTCGTGTCGCGCATCACCAGCACCGGCTTGCCCAGGCCCGGGGCCTCCTCCTGCACGCCGCCGGAGTCCGTCAGCACCGCCCGGCAATGATGCATCAGCGCCACGAACGGCCGATACCCCTGCGGGTCGATCAGCCGAATGTTCTCCCGCGCCCCCAGCGTCGCGTACACCGGCTCGCGCACCGCCGGGTTCAGATGCACCGGGTAGATGAACCGGTGATCGGCAAATCGCTCCGCCAGATCGCCGATCGCCTGGCAGATCTGCTCAAAGCCCGCGCCGAAGTTCTCGCGCCGATGGCCGGTGATCAGCACGTAGGGCACCGTCGCCCAGTCCTCGCCCAGCGCCTGGCAAAGCGTGGCGTGCACCTGCGCCGCCACCGCCGGGTCGCGCTGCTGCGCCGTCTCGTGATGCAGCGCGTCGATCACCGTGTTGCCCGTGACCGTGATCTGCCCGTCGTCCACGCCTTCGCGCATCAGCGCGTCGCGGGCGGCGTCGGTCGGCGGAAAGTGCAGCGTCACCAGGGGGCTCGCCAGCCGCCGGTTCGCCTCCTCGGGAAACGGCGACCAGATGTTGCTCGTGCGCAGCCCCGCCTCGACGTGCCCCATCGGAATCCGCCGGTAGAAGCACGCCAATGCCGCCACCAGCACCGTCGTCGTGTCCCCCTGGACCAGCGCCATGTCCGGCTTGACGTCCTCCAGCAGCTCGTCGATCCCCCGCATCAGCCGCGCCGTCAACCCGGCGAGCGTCTGGTTCGGCCGCATCACCGCCAGGTCATGATCCACCGCGATGCCGAACAGGTCGATCACCTGCTGCAACATCTCCTTGTGCTGGCCCGTCGACACCACCAGCGGGCTGAGATCCTCCGCCTCGCGCAGCGCCGCGACCACCGGTGCCATCTTGATGGCCTCGGGTCGCGTGCCCATGAAAACGGCGATCTGTCGTGTCATGCCAGTTCCGTCTCTTGCCCCCCTCCCTCCGGGAGGGGCTGGGGGAGGGTGCTCCCGATCGTCGGGTGCCACTGGCGGCTTGCCCGCCGAAGTCTCGGCGCGACGTTCGACCAATGAATGCCCATCATCACGCTCACTGCGAACCTGTGACGGTCGGGTCCGGCCAAACACCTGGGCACTGGCGGACAAGCCGCCAGTGGCACCCGGTCAGGCACCGGGTTTCCACCCGGTGCTAAACGCTCGCCACCACGTCGGCTGTCGCCGACCCCGGCGCCCCCCCCGCCCCC